>NZ_JBQSVC010000027.1:0-56743 GCF_052376035.1 Halomonas sp. AOP7-E1-9 | reverse complement strand
CGCCACGGTGCATACAGCCTTGTCTGTTCATTTGCGAAATGTGCCGTATAAATGAAGTATGTTAATATTCCTGCAAATTCAACGGCTATTTATCAACGCCGTGACACTTAATAGGGGATAGCAACAATGCCTCAACTGAACATATTGGTTGGCACGATGTATGGCGGTGCGTTAGATGTGGCTGAGCAGGTAAAGCCATTATTCGAGCAAGCGGGCTTTGCCGTTAATATTGTTGAGCAGCCGACGCTTGATGATCTAACGAGCCATGAAGATCTCTCATTATTCGTGCTCTCTACCACTGGCAGTGGTGACTTTCCCGGTAATTTTGTGCCCTTTGTGCGCAGCTTAAAAGATACAAGCCCAGCCCTTACGGCATTACGCTACGGCATGATTGCGTTAGGCGACAGCTCCTACGGTGATACATACTGTGGTGCGGGCAGAGCGCTTGATGCGTTACTTGAAGACCATGGGGCACGCCGTTTGGGTGACCGGTTGGAAATTGATGCCATGGAAACATTTATGGCAGATGATGCCGCACTACCGTGGGTCGAGACGTGGATTGAAGAGCAGCAGCTAAAGGTAGCCTAAGCAATGCAGCCGATGCCTTTTTCAGCAGAGCGCATTAGTGTTGCGCTCGGTTTGTGTGTGGTGATGCTGGCATCTTTGCCGCGTTTTATGGCAGGTGGGCACAGTACCCGTCAAACGCTTATTGTGATGGGTGTCGTACTGGTTGCCAGTGCGGCGGTAGCGCAATGGCGTTTATTATCCCGTGACGCGCGCAAGCAATTACCTCGTCTTTGCCTACGGTTGGTGCTCATGCTGTTAGTGGGCGCTTTAGTCATGGGGGCTTGGCACGCGCTTTTTACCACATGGATCAGCTGGGAAGTCTTTATCTCTCACGCCGCTACCTGTGGTCTTTTAATGCATGCGGTAAGTTTATGGTGGCGCCCTAAACGCCATAAATAACCCGTTTAGGCCCAAAACCCTTGGATAAAATCGATAGTATACTCACCCCAGCAGGTTCCATTGCTGCTCCGTTTCAACGCCTGCGGCGACCACCTTCATACCTGGCTCACGAGGGCTTGCAATCGCCGCAACGATAGCGCGGCTGTTGTGCTCCTGCTGGTGCAAAGGCCTCAATAAAACGGCGATCTATTTTTAGGCTTTGGGCCGTAATATGATGCAGGTAGCTCAGTGATGAGTAGGGCCTCGCTGAGCAACATTTGATGCGGCGCGGTATGCACGGGTGATGTCATAAATTCCGCGATCGGCCGCATTAGAGCCGAGGGCGTGCTGAAATTGATCATCAAGGCGTCATGCTCTGTCCAAATACCTAACGCTTGGTGGTTCTCCATAATGACAATAGAGCTGCAGTGGCGCTTCGCCATACGCTTTGCCGCTTGGCAAAGCGGGATGTCGGGTGTGCAGTGCAAAATGCTGGTTTGCATAATGCGTGAAATAGGTAAGTCTTGATGAGTAGTCATGAGTATCGTTACGATAGCCAGTAAAGGTTGCTAAGTGGCAGGTAGCCTATCGTAATGAGCACGTAATTCTGTGTCCGAGGTCTAAAAGTAATAAATTAGTCACTTATTCCCTTGTAATTAACCGCAGCGCCCCCATCTTGCGAGCATGGCGCTTGCCACCGTGCGCTAGGGTTCTTAAAATTGCCCCTTGGAATTTATTTAAACACTGTTAATACAACGCCCAGCCGCTAGAGGACAATTCATGCAAGTTTCCGTCGAGACGACCTCCCAGATCGAACGCCGTATTTCTATCCAAGTACCGGCTGCCGAAATCGACGAGGCTGTCAGTGCTCGCCTGATAGACACCGCGAAAAACGTGCGGCTGAATGGTTTTCGCCAAGGCCGGGTACCAATGTCTGTTGTCCGCCAACGCTATAGCGACAGCGTTCGCAGTGAAGTAGTGGGCGAGGTAATGCGTGAGCGTTACGTACGTGCCATCACTGAAGAAGGCCTTAACCCGGCTGGCTACCCTCAGATTGAGCCGCAAATTAATGAAGCCGGTAAAGATCTTGAATTCGTAGCGATCATGGAAATTTATCCGCAGATCGAGTTGACCTCTATCGAAGGCACTGACGTTGAGCGCCCGGTGGTTAGCGTAAGCGATGCTGACGTTGATGAAATGATCGAGACGCTGCGTAAACAAAATGCCGATTGGCAAGATGCGGATACACCGGCAGCAGATGGCGATCAGGTAACGATTGATTTTAAAGGTTTCCTGGGCGATGAGCCGTTTGAAGGCGGTAGTGCAGAAGGTCACGCGCTAGTGATTGGCTCCAACAGCTTTATCCCAGGCTTTGAAGAGCAGTTAATCGGTGCCAAGGCTGGCGAAGAGAAAACCATCAAGGTTACTTTCCCGGAAGATTACCAGGCCGAGCATCTGGCAGGTAAGGAAGCCACCTTCAATGTAACGGTGCATAAAGTCAGCACGCAGAAGCTGCCTGAAATTGACGCTGCTTTCATTGAGCGCTTTGGCGTAGACGATGGCGACCAGGATAAATTCCGCGCTGAAATCAAAAAGAACATGACGCGTGAGGCGACTCAGGCCGTTGATAATCGTGTTAAGCAGCAGGTGCTGGACGCGCTTAAAGAAGCCAACGACATTCTGGTGCCAAGCTCGTTAGTTCAGCAAGAAACGGATGCAATGAAGCGTCAGGCTGCTCAACAGTTTGGCCTTGGCGAAGACTTTGATGTTAGCCAGCTGCCCAATGAGCTTTTTGAAGAGCAGGCCAAGGGCCGCGTTCAAGTAGGTCTTTTGCTGGCTGAAGTGATCAAGGTCAATGAGCTTGACGCTGACGATGCTGCGATTAAAGCAAAAGTTGAAGAGCTGGCCGAGCAGTACCAGGACCCTTCTGAGGTTGTTGAGTACTACATGAGCAACGACCAGCTGAAAACGCAGGTTAAGTCTGCCATTCTCGAAGAGAAAGCGGTCGATAAACTGCTTGAGCAAACGAACGTTAAAGACGTTGAAATGTCTTATCAGCAAGCATTAGCTGCCGCTCAGCAGCAGGCTGCACAAGACGAGGGTGCTGAAGAAGGCGAGAAAGCAGACGCCTAAGCAATCCCATCAGCGCGGCGCACTGTTCTCGGTGCGCCTTTCCCTTATCGGACGCAAGGAATCACCCAAATGAGTGGATTTGATATTCAAAACGCCGGCGGTTTAGTGCCCATGGTGGTTGAGCAGAGCGCCAAAGGGGAAAGAGCCTACGATATTTACTCGCGTCTGCTAAAAGAGCGTGTCATTTTCCTGGTAGGCCCTGTTGAAGACTACATGGCTAACCTTGTGGTCGCTCAGATGTTGTTCCTTGAGTCGGAAAACCCCGACAAGGATATCCATCTTTATATCAACTCGCCGGGTGGCTCGGTAACGGCAGGCATGTCGATTTATGACACCATGCAGTTTATTAAGCCCGATGTATCAACCGTATGTATTGGTCAAGCGGCCAGTATGGGCGCGCTGCTTTTAACAGCAGGCGCAGCCGGTAAGCGTTACTGCTTGCCTAATTCACGGGTCATGATTCATCAGCCGCTGGGGGGTTATCAAGGTCAGGCATCTGACATTGAAATCCATACCCGTGAGATTCTGGGAATCCGCGAAAAGTTGAATCAGATTCTTGCGCATCATACTGGTCAGGATCTGGAAGCGGTTGCCCGTGATACCGACCGTGACAATTTCATGAGCGCCAATAAAGCTCAAGAGTATGGCTTGATTGACGCAGTGCTGGATAAGCGGCCTACATCCTGATAGCGTGATGAGGTTTTGCTTTTCTAACGAGCTTTTATGGCGGTGCAAGCCGCCGCAGTGACAGAGGTACGCTAATGGCCGACGGCAAAGGCAAGGATGAAGGTGGTAAATTACTTTACTGCTCGTTCTGTGGAAAAAACCAGAACGAAGTACGTAAACTGATTGCTGGCCCGTCCGTATATATCTGCGATGAGTGTGTCGACTTGTGTAATGACATCATTCGCGAGGAAGTTCTCGAAGCCGATGCCGAGAGCGATGAGGAGCGTTTACCTACGCCTCGCGAAATACGTCATACCCTGGACGATTACGTCATTGGACAAGACCGCGCCAAAATGGTGCTGTCCGTAGCGGTTTATAACCACTACAAGCGTCTGAGACCGGACGTACGTGAAGGCGATGTTGAATTAGGTAAATCCAATATTCTGCTCATCGGCCCCACTGGTAGTGGTAAAACATTGCTAGCGGAGACCATGGCACGTTTATTAAACGTACCTTTCACCATTGCGGATGCAACAACGCTGACCGAAGCGGGTTATGTGGGTGAAGATGTTGAAAACATCATCCAGAAGCTGCTTCAAAAGTGTGACTACGATGTAGAGAAGGCCGAGCGCGGCATTGTATATATCGATGAAATTGACAAGATTTCTCGTAAGTCCGACAACCCGTCTATCACGCGTGATGTATCGGGTGAAGGTGTACAGCAGGCGTTGCTCAAACTAATCGAAGGCACGACGGCTTCTGTACCGCCTCAGGGTGGCCGCAAGCATCCGCAGCAAGAGTTTGTTCAGGTAAATACCGGTAACATACTGTTTATTGTGGGCGGCGCTTTCGCGGGTCTGGACAAGGTTATACGTGACCGGGCTGAAAAGGGCGGAATCGGTTTTAACGCCAGCGTTAAGAGCAAAGAGTCAGCACGTGGTGTCGGTGAGCTGCTTGCAGACGTTGAGCCGGAAGACCTGGTGAAGTTCGGTTTGATTCCAGAGTTTGTTGGACGCCTACCGGTCATTGCTACGTTGACGGAGCTTACCGAAGACGCGCTGATCCAGATTTTGACAGAGCCCAAAAACTCGCTCATCAAGCAGTATGGAAAGCTCTTCGAAATGGAAGGCGTGACGCTTGAGTTTAGAGACGAAGCGTTACGAGCGGTTGCTGCGAAGGCGATGGAGCGGAAGACAGGTGCACGCGGCCTGCGCTCTATCCTTGAGTCGGTATTGCTTGACACCATGTATGAAATTCCATCACTGGAAAATGTCAGCAAGGTGGTTATCGATGCATCGGTAATCGCAGGTGAAAGCGAGCCGCTCTTGATGTATTCAAAGCAGGAAGATGCTCGCGTTGATGGCACGGATGGCTAGTAATAGGCCAACGGCGTGACTTCAGCCGCTTGCGCTAAACCAAGGGGTCGCCTAGGCGGCCCCTTGTTGTTCATGGGTGTCACTGCGTAGTTTGCTCTACACTGCGTAGTACTTTTCATACAGTGATGTACTTGTCTTGGTGTTCCATCAAGTACTCTTCCGATTTGTTGAGGAACGTCTGCGATGCAGCAGAACGCCGAACAGACTCAATGTCTACCTTTATTGCCGTTGCGGGACGTCGTCGTGTATCCGCAAATGGTTATCCCTCTGTTTGTAGGGCGTGAAAAGTCGATTCAGGCGCTTGAAGCTGCGATGGAAGCTGATAAGCGCGTATTGCTAGTGGCTCAGCGAGAAGCTGCCCAGGATGAGCCGGACAATGCCGACCTCTACGCCATGGGCACTGTGGCGGACATTATGCAGCTGCTCAAGCTTCCCGATGGCACTGTAAAAGTGTTGATTGAAGGCAGCTTTCGCGCGGATGTACTGGACATCGAAGAGAACGAAGCGGGCTATACGCAAGCCCATCTTTCTCCTCGAGAGAGCGAGCCCTTAACCAGCCGCGAACAGGAAGCGCTGGTACGCGTGCTGCTTAATCAGTTCGAGCAGTACGTTAAACTGTCGAAAAAAGTGCCCAATGAGGTGCTTAACTCGCTTTCCGGGATTGAAGATCCAAGCCGGCTAGTGGACACCATCTGTGCTCATTTATCGCTAAAAATTGGCGATAAACAGGAGCTTTTAGAGATGGATAGGGTGCGCGATCGTATTGAGCACCTGATGGCCTTAATCGAATCTGAAATTGATCTGCTTCAAGTAGAAAAGCGCATCCGCTCACGTGTTAAAGAGCAGATGGAAAAGACCCAGCGCGAGTACTACTTAAACGAGCAGATGAAAGCCATTCAGAAAGAGATGGGCGAGCTCGACAACGTACCAAATGAAGCCGAAAAGTACGAGAAAGCGATCAAAGAGTCGGGCATGCCACAAGAGGCTGCCGATAAAGCGACTCAAGAGCTGAACAAGCTGAAAATGATGGCTGCTAACTCTGCAGAATCGACCGTCGTGCGCTCCTATCTGGATTGGCTGATAGCGGTCCCTTGGAAAAAGCGTACGCGCGTGAAGCATGATCTTGTGAAAGCGCAAGAAGTGCTTGATGAGGACCATTACGGCCTCGAAGAGGTAAAAGCACGTATCCTTGAGTACTTGGCTGTACAAAAGCGCGTACGCAAGATGAAAGGCCCTGTGCTGTGCCTGGTAGGCCCACCTGGGGTGGGTAAGACCTCGCTGGGCCAATCTATCGCGCGGGCGACCAATCGTAAGTATGTACGCTTGGCATTGGGTGGAGTGCGGGATGAGTCGGAGATTCGTGGCCATCGACGCACTTATATTGGTTCATTGCCCGGTAAGCTAATGCAGCGCATGAGCCGTGCAGGTGTCAAGAATCCACTGTTCCTGCTGGATGAAGTGGATAAGCTCGGCATGGATCATCGTGGCGACCCAGCCTCAGCGCTTTTGGAAGTGTTGGATCCTGAGCAAAACAACAGCTTCAGCGATCACTATCTGGAACTGGATTACGATCTTTCAGAGACGCTGTTCATCTGTACGGCCAATTCGATGAATATTCCTGGCCCGCTTTTGGACCGTATGGAAATTATTCGTCTGCCAGGCTATACCGAAGATGAAAAGCTGGCGATTGCCAAGCGTTATCTGTTGCCGAAGCAGCTTGCTGCCAATGGACTGAAGACAGATGAGCTGGCACTTCAGGACGATGCGTTGCTAGAGCTTATTCGCTACTACTCGCGTGAAGCGGGGGTGCGTGAACTTGAACGCCAGATTGCTAAAGTCTGCCGTAAAGTGCTTCGCGAGCGCTTGGAGCGTAAAGACCTCGAAGAGACGCAAACCCTTTCTGCTGAGCAAATTGAAGCCTATGCCGGCGTACGACGTTACAGCTACGGGCTGGCTGAGCAGGATGACCAGATTGGCCGTGTTACAGGGCTTGCGTGGACATCAGTCGGTGGAGAGCTTCTCAGCATTGAGTCTGTGGTGACGCCAGGTAAAGGGCGAATTAACAAAACGGGCTCGCTCGGCGATGTAATGAAAGAGTCCGTTAGTGCCGCACAAACCGTTGTTAAGGCGCGTGCTCACGGGTTCGGTATTGACCCTGTACGTTTTGAGAATGAAGACCTGCATATCCATGTGCCAGAAGGGGCCACGCCTAAAGATGGCCCCAGCGCTGGTGTCGCGATGGTAACGGCTATGGTGTCGGCTTATACGCAGCGTGCAGTGCGCTGTGATGTAGCGATGACCGGTGAAGTTAACCTTCGGGGCGAGGTGTTGCCGATAGGCGGCCTGAAGGAGAAATTGCTGGCAGCCCGTCGCGGTGGTATAAAGACCGTCTTGATTCCTGAAGAAAATCGTCGTGATCTCAAGGAAGTACCGGAAAATATCAAGGGTGCACTTGATATTCGTCCGGTACGCTGGATAGATGATGTATTGGCGGTGGCGCTAGTGAGCGATGAAAACGATGAGGGCACGTCTTTAAAAAGTGCTGAAAAGGGTGCTAAAACATCGTTTACTTCCTCCACCGTAGCCAATACACACTAATATTAAAGCCATTGGTCTTTAATGTTTACTTAAAGAATTTGCCCAAAGCCTTGTGCAGCGGGCATTCCACGGTGTGTTTGCTTGACAGGTGTTTCAAGGCATTGCTATAAAACGCAGCTATGCTTTGAGGTTGTACCTTCTGGTGGCCATGCCGTACAGAGCCATTTTTTTGAAACAGTTAAGGGGTGAAGTGTGAATAAGTCTGAGCTGATTGAAGCCATTGCCGCGTCTGCCGATATTCCTAAGGCAGCGGCAACCCGCGCATTGGATGCCATGGTGGAGTCTGTCACCGATAGCCTCAAAAAAGGTGAAAGCGTTTCACTGGTAGGTTTTGGTACCTTCGCTATTAAAGAGCGTGCTGCACGTACTGGCCGTAACCCGCAGACGGGCCAGCCTATCGAAATTAAAGCGGCGAAAGTACCTGGCTTCAAAGCAGGCAAGGCGCTGAAAGACGCCGTTAATTAATTGTTCTGTGTTTATGTAATCTAATGGGCGCATCGCATCCGCGATGCGCCCATGTTATTTTTTGGCCTGGTATTTAAGGGGTTATCCGAAAACGATTTCGGGCAACGTGAAGGTTTATTTATATGGCTGTGTTTATCTGAGGCTAGCATGCTGCAAAGTATTCGAAATGGCTCCAGAAGCTGGGGCGCCAAAATTATTATCGGTCTCATGGTGGCTGCCATGGCGCTGTTTGGGGTGGAATCACTGTTTAGTGTGTTTGGCAGCGATCCCAATGAAGTCGCAAGTGTCAATGGCCGGCCCATCATGCGTCAGCAGGTTGAGCTGGAGGTGCAGCGAGCGCTTCGGTCAGGCCAGGTTCCGCCGGAACAAGAGCGTGCGTTGCGCAATGATATGCTGGACCAGTTGATCACCCAGCAACTGCTTACTCAGTACGCTGATGACGGCGGGTTCTACGTCTCCGATGCACAGTTAGACCAAATTATTGTAGGCCTCCCCGAGTTTCATGATCAAAATGGTCATTTCTCGGCCGACATTTTCCGTAACCGGCTAGCGGGTGCAGGCTATTCACCTGTCTCGTTTCGTCAGGACTTGCGCGTCGACATTAAGCGTCAGCATTTGCAGCAAGGCTTGGCATTCAGCGATTTTAGCCTGCCCAGCGAACAGGCTCGTTTGGCCGAGTTACAAAATCAGCAGCGCAGTTTTCGTTATGTGCTGATGAACAACGACGACGTAGATGTTGATATCAATGTCACCGACGAGCAGGTACAGGCTTACTATGATGCCCATCAGGAGCGTTTCGAGCGGCCTGAGCAGGTACGCGTTGAGTATGTGCTGATTGATCGCCAAGCCATGGCCGCTGAAAGTGAAATTGATGAAGAGACGCTTCGCCAGGCGTGGCGTGAACAGAATCAAAATGCGGATCGACGCATTTCACATATCATGGTGACCTTTGGTGATGAACGTTCCCGTGAAGAAGCACGCAGCATTGCTGACACTGCTTATGATGACCTGGAAGATGGCGAATCCTTTGCTGATACGGTACTCCGCTACTCTGATGACACAGCAAGTGCCGAGGAAGGAGGCGATCTAGGTACGATTTCGCGCGGTATTTTCGGCAATGCATTTGATGAGGCTGCATTCTCTCTTGCTGAAGGCGAAACGTCGCAGGTCGTTGAAGTTGATGGTGCCTTCCACATTCTGCGAGTGACCGATGTTGATGCCCCCTCGTTTGAAGAGCAGCGCGACACTCTGCGTCAAAACGTGGCGTTAGGAGAAGTTAACGATACGTTTAACGCTAACGTCCAGCAACTGATTGACCAGAGCTTTGCTGCGGACGATTTGCAAAGCGTCGCTGATGATATTGGTTTAACGTTGACGCAAACCGATTGGCTCGCGCGTGGTGAAGGCGAAGGCGTTCTTTCGGAGCCGGGCGTGCTGGATGAAGCCTTCAGCGAAGAGGTGCTGACGGATGGCTATAACAGTGAAGTGATTGAGCTCGACGATGATCGACGCTTGGTCTTGCGTGTGGCCGAACACCGTGAAGCGACGCTGATAAGCCTGGATGACGTTCGCGATGAGGTAGAGCAGTCCGTTGCCGCCCAACAGCGTCAACAAGCCATGCTTGAGCAGGCTCAAGCAATGACAGCTTCGCTTAATGCGGGTGAGACGCTCGACGTCAATTGGCTTGAAGCCACTAACGTTAATCGTCAGCAGAATAGTTCTTTACCTCAAGGATTGGTGTCGGAAGTCTTCCGTATGCCGAATCCGGATGAAGGTGAAAGCCAGTACCGGGCTGTTACGCTGTCGCAAGATGTTGCGGTTATCGCGTTGGATGACGTATCGGCAGGCGAAGATAATGATCAAATAGCGGGTTTTGTCGCGCAAATGGCTGAGCAGTTAAGAGCCCAAGCGGTGATCCAGGGCTTGATTGACACCCTGTATCAGGATGCGGATATCAAGCGCTAACGTTGTCAGGTATGAATAAAAAAGCCGATCATCGATTGATCGGCTTTTTTGTGTTTGCTGAAGGCAGTTACGCCGCGGGCGGCGTGGCCAAGGAGAATTGACGCAGCCTGGGTTCAGGGCGGTCAGACTCCTCGATAATCACGTCCCAGCCGTGCTGGTCATCCCAGTCACCCAGTACAAAGCGTTTAGCAGGTACGTCTTCCACCGTAAGATCATGAACCTTAGGGCGGTGTGTATGGCCATGGATCATGGTGGCAACGCCATAACGCTCCATCAGTTGTACGACTTCAGCATGGGTCACGTCCATAATCGCTTCTGCCTTGTTTGCGTTGGCATCGCCTGATTGCATGCGTAGGCTTTTGGCAAGCTCCAGGCGCTGCTCAAGAGGCAGCGCTAGAATCTGTGCTTGCCATTCAGGATTGCGCGACTGCTGCCTGAACGCCATATAGGCTTCATCCTGGGTGCACAGGCTGTCGCCATGCAACAGTACAAGCGGCACGCCCTCCAACTCCACTTCCTGCACATCGGAGAGCAGTGTTGCCTGGCAGGCATTAACAAACCGTTCGCCCAGCAGAAAGTCACGGTTGCCATGAGACAGATAAATAGCCGTGCCGTCATCGCTCAGCTTGCGTAAGCGTTGGATGACTTCAAGCGCCACGGCGCTAAGGGGATGCTGAGTGTCGAGTAAGTCATCACCCATCCACGCATCAAAAAGATCACCCAAAATATAAAGGGCGCTTGCGCCCTGGGCCGTTTGTTCCAGATAGCGATAAAACCCCTGATTGATCTCAGGGGTGTCGCTGCTTAAGTGCATGTCAGCTACAAGCAGTGTGCGCATGATGCTCCCGAAGAGTTATTCTGCTTCTTTTACATAAGCACGCTCAATGATCACATCTTCCGCAGGCACATCCGCATGCATGCCACGGCGTGTTGTGCTCACACCCTTAATGGCGTTGACCACGTCCATACCATCAACTACTTCACCAAAAACAGCGTAACCCCAACCTTGAAGGCTTTTTCCGCTGTGATCCAAAAAGCCGTTGTCGCCAACATTAATAAAAAACTGGCCAGTCGCCGAATGGGGGTCTTGCGTTCGAGCCATGGCAAGCGTGCCGATGGTGTTCTTTAAGCCATTATCCGCTTCATTCTCGATCGAATCACGTGTCGGCTTCTGGTTGAAATCCTGATCAAAGCCACCGCCTTGCACCATAAACCCGTCAATGACGCGGTGAAACAGTGTGCCATCGTAAAATCCATCACGAACATACTGCTCGAAGTTAGCCGCTGTTACCGGCGCTTTTTCATGATTAAGCGCGATAGTGATGTCACCGTGGTTTGTCTGTAATACGATCATGAATAAATTCCTGTTCAATGAAGACGTTCGCCTTGGCGCTGTGCATCGGCGTCACGCTATAATAGCGGTTTTGCTTGGCACCGCGAAGCGCTAACCTAATAGCGTAGGCAGAGGTTGCCTGGCACGCCATCCACCACGAGGTTTTCAACACCACCATGACCAACGAGACCACCCCAGCGCCGAACTTCATTCGCAACCAAGTACGCGACGAGATCGAGGGCGGCCAGGTCACAAAAATCGTGACGCGTTTTCCCCCAGAGCCGAACGGTTTTCTGCACATCGGCCACGCAAAGTCGATCTGCTTAAATTTCGGATTGGCGGAGCAAATGGGTGGTGAGTGTCATCTGCGTTTTGACGACACCAACCCGGCGAAAGAAGAGCAGGCTTATATTGATGCCATCAAAGAAGACGTCAGTTGGTTAGGTTTTAGCTGGGCGGGCCCGGTTCGCTTTGCTTCTGACTACTTTGACCAGCTTTATGCCTGGGCACAGCATTTAATTCGCGAAGGCAAAGCCTACGTGGATGATCTCACGCCCGATGAGATCCGTGAGTATCGCGGTACGCTAACCGCTCCTGGCAAGCCAAGCCCTTACCGCGAACGTAGCGTTGAGGAGAACCTGGATTTACTCGAGCGTATGCGTGTTGGCGAATTCGGTGAAAGTGAAAAAGTGCTACGTGCCAAAATCGATATGGCATCGCCTAACATCAACTTGCGCGATCCCATCTTGTATCGCATTCGTCATGCGAATCATCACCAAACCGGCGATAAATGGAAGATTTATCCTTCCTACGACTTCACTCATGGGCAGTCGGATGCGATCGAAGGTATCACTCACTCAATCTGTACGCTGGAATTTGAAGACCACCGTCCGCTATATGAGTGGTTCCTGAATAATCTCCCGGTTCCCGCCAAACCACGCCAGATTGAGTTTGCGCGCTTAAACCTGGATTACACGCTGACCTCTAAACGCAAATTGAAGCTGTTGGTGGACGAGCAGATCGTAGACGGCTGGGATGACCCACGGATGCCGACGATTTCCGGCATGCGCCGCCGTGGTTATACCGCCGCTTCTATTCGTAAATTCTGCGAAATGATCGGCGTGACGCGTGCTGATGGCGGGCTTGTCGATATCGCCATGCTGACCCACGCTATTCGCTCGGACCTTGAAGATAACGCGCCGCGTGCCATGTGCGTGCTGAAACCGCTCAAGGTCGTACTGACTAATGTGGCAGAAGACCACGAGGAAGTGTACGACGTGCCGGGACACCCCGCGCGTGACGACATGCCGATGCGTAAGGTACCGTTTGGTCGCGAGCTGTACATTGACCAGGATGACTTCATGGAAGATGCACCCAAGAAGTTCTTCCGCTTGGCGCCAGGCAAGGAAGTTCGCTTGCGCAACAGCTACGTCATCCGGTGTGACGAGGTGATCAAGAACGACGCCGGTGAAGTGGTTGAGCTGCACTGTTCGGTGGACTTCGACACGCTCGGCAAAAACCCGGAAGGGCGCAAGGTGAAAGGCGTGGTTCACTGGGTCAGCGCCACTCACGGTGTGCCCATAGAAGTGCGTCTGTATGACAATCTGTTCATGGTCGAGCAACCGGACCGTGACAAGGATGTCGATTTCCTTGAGCACCTGAACCCAGAATCATTGGTCATCTGCCAAGCAATCGGCGAGCCAAGTCTGGCCGAAGCCGTGCCGGAAGATCGTTTCCAGTTTGAACGCATGGGTTACTTCTGTGCTGACCGTCATCTCTCCAAGCCGGGGCAACTGGTGTTTAACCGTACCGTAGGGTTGAAAGATAGCTGGGCGAAAATCAAACAGAAAGGTTAAGGATCGTCATATGCAAATTTACAATACGCTGACGCGTCGCAAGGAGCCATTTACGCCGCTGGTCGCGGGTAAGGTAAGCATGTATGTCTGCGGCATGACGGTGTATGACTATTGTCACCTTGGCCACGCCCGCGTCATGGTCGCATTTGATGTCATTACTCGCTATTTGCGCCACCGTGGCTATGACGTTACCTACGTGCGTAACATCACCGATATCGACGATAAAATCCTTAAGCGTGCTGAGGAGAATGGTGAAAGCATTACGGCGCTAACCGAGCGCATGATTGATGCCATGCATGAAGACGAAGCGCGGATGAACGTGCTGCCACCCAGCCAAGAGCCCCGTGCAACGGGGCATGTTGGGGATATCGTCGGCATGATCGAAACGTTGATCGAAAAAGGTTTTGCCTATCCTGCCGGAAATGGCGATGTGTACTACCGAGTGCGCAAATTCGCCACGTACGGCAAGCTCAATAACCGCCAGCTAGACGATATGCGTTCAGGTGCGCGGGTTGATGTGGATGTTCATAAAGAAGATCCGCTTGATTTTGTGCTTTGGAAAGCGGCAAAACCGGGTGAGGCGCACTGGTCATCACCCTGGGGCGATGGCCGTCCTGGCTGGCATATCGAGTGTTCGGCCATGTCGACCTGCTGTTTGGGGGATACCTTTGATATTCACGGTGGCGGGCCCGATTTGACCTTCCCGCACCACGAAAACGAAATTGCTCAGTCAGAAGCCGCGACGGGGAAAACCTACGTTAACACCTGGATGCATGCGGGCGCTGTCCGTGTGGATCAGGAAAAGATGTCGAAGTCGCTAGGCAACTTCTTCACCATTCGAGACGTATTGGCCGAGCATGATCCGGAAGTGGTGCGTTACCTGTTGGTCGCCAGCCATTACCGGAGTGCGATTAACTACTCGGTTGATTCCCTCGTAGAGGCGCGTAAATCGTTAACGCGCCTTTATACCGCGCTGGATGGCGTCGACACTGCGGCTCAAATGGATGAAGCCGCTAGTCCTTATCGTGACCGCTTCACCCAGGTCATGGACGATGACTTCAATACCCCGGAGGCGCTCGCTGTACTATTTGAGTTGGCGCGAGAGGTTAATCGTGCCAAAAGCGATACACCTGAAAAGGCCGTGGGGCTGGCTGGTGAATTAAAACAGCTCGCTGGTGTGTTGGGGCTTCTCACGCAAACGCCCGCTGCGTTTTTAAAAGGCTCTCAGTCGCAAGGGGTAGCGCTTAGCGAAACGGCTATCCAGGAAAAAATTGCCCAGCGTCAGGCAGCGAAAGCGAATAAGGATTTTGCTCAGGCAGATGCCGTTCGTGATGAGTTGGCGGCGCTAGGTATCGTGTTAAAAGACTCACGTGAAGGAACTACGTGGGTCATTGAATCTCCTTAGCAAGAGCCGGTGTGCCAGGCGTCGCTATAGCGGCGTCTGGCAGCCACTCAAATGCCACTTATACTAGTAATGCCTCCCCTCACTAAAAGACGTCTACTAAAGGATTGCCAAGATGCGCTTTACTATCAAATCTCTGCTATCTGTCGCTGCCCTGTCGTTGACAACATTAAGCCAAGCGAATGCCAATGAGCCCGTTGTCGTTGCCTCCAAAATCGACACGGAAGGGGCGGTGCTGGGTGAGTTAATCATTCAGACGCTAGAGCGCAACGGCATACCAACGCAAGACCGCCTTCAACTGGGTGCTACGAATGTGGTGCGTACCGCGCTAACTGCTGGAGAAATTGATCTATATCCTGAATACACCGGAAACGGTGCTTTCTTTTTCGATATGGCGGATAGCGATGTATGGAAAGATGCTGACCAGGCACATCAAACCGTACGTGAGTTGGATGCGCAAAATGGGTTGGTATGGCTAACGCCCGCGAGCGCGAATAATACCTGGGCCATGAGTATTCGTCAGGATGTTGCAGATGAGCATAATTTGAAAACACTGGATGATCTTACTGCTTATATTGCCGATGGCGGCGATTTCAAATTTGCGGCCAGTGCAGAGTTCGTTGAATCCGCTCAGGCGTTACCCGCTTTTCAAGAGGCGTACGGATTTGAGTTAACGGATGAACAACTGCTGGTGCTTTCAGGCGGTAATACAGCGGCTACAATGCGTGCCGCGGCTCAACAAACCAGTGGCGTTAACGCAGCGATGACCTATGGAACGGATGGCGGCTTAAGTGCCCTGGGCCTGGTGGTATTGGAAGATTCGAAAGGCGTTCAACCTGTCTATCAGCCCGCACCGGTCGTACGAGAAAGTATTCTTGAAGCCTATCCGGATATCGAGCCGCTGCTTCATGATGTATTTACAACCCTGGACGAGGTAACGCTGCAAGCGCTTAACGCGGATGTAGCCGTTAACGGTTTATCGGCAAGTCAGGTCGCTAACGACTATCTCGACCGTTTGGATAACTAATAAATGTCGCTTTTGGATGCGCTGCCCACGCCTCGCTTGGGGCGTGGTGGTTACCCTAATGCTGTTTTAATCAGTTTAAGTGTGGTGATGCTGGCAGCGGTTTGGGGGGTGGATACCGTCAGCGTTGCACCTAACCGAATTGTGCAAGGAGAGGGTGTTAACGTTCAGGGCGCCTTCGGTTGGCCCGGTGCTGTGCTTGTCTCATTACTGGTCATTGCGTTGGGAAGCCTGGCGTATCAGCCCAGCCGTACCCACTATTGGGCGGCCTTGGGCGTAGTGGTATTACTACTGACGCTGATGCCGTTTGGATTAATGGTCGCCAGCCACTTTTTAATAGACCCAGAGCTTCCTCAAGCGCGATTAGGCATCGGGGGCGGTTATTGGGTTGTCTTGTTTATCTCATTGTTAGGTATCGTTGAACTACGCCTGCGGCTTGGTTTAAAACGTTTATGGCCGGTTCTCATATTGTCAGGCGTTGGACTGATTTGGTGGCTTTGCGCGTGGCTCTGGTTAAGCGACTTGGCTCTGGTTCAGGAATTTAAAGCGCGGGATCATCAATTTATACAGGCGATCAAGCAGCATATTTTCCTGGTGAGCACCGCTGTGAGCGTGAGTGTGGTAATGGGCACGCTGCTTGCCCTGTTGATGCGTCGCTTTGCCAGGCTGCAAAAGGTTGCTTTTGCGCTGCTTAATTTCCTCCAAACCATCCCTAGCCTGGCACTCTTTGGCCTTTTGCTGGCGCCGCTGGCGTGGCTTGCCGCCAATGTGCCTTTCCTGGCTAAGGTTGGGGTGAGTGGAATTGGTAATACGCCCGCGCTTATTGCGCTGGTGGCTTATAGCCTGCTGCCCATGGTGCGCAACACCTACACCGCCTTGGAAGAGGTCAGCCCGGATACTCTGGAAGCCGCAAGCGCCATGGGCATGCACCGTATTCAGCGGTTTTGGCAGGTTCGCCTACCCTTGGCGCTGCCTGTGCTGTTGGAGGGTGTACGTATTACGACGGTTCAAGCCATTGGGCTTACGGCAGTAGCGGCTTTGATTGGCGCAGGGGGCTTAGGTACCTTCATCTTTCAGGGGCTAGGCCAGGCCGCCATGGACATGGTGCTGCTGGGTGCACTGCCCATTTTGATATTAGCTTTGTTAGTGGATGCGGGCCTGGGTGCCTTGGCAGAAGCACTGCGCCCAGGAGGCGTCCAATGATCGAACTTTCACACGTCTCAAAGCGTTTCGGTGCTGAAACGGCAGTTGATGCTATTAATCTAAAGGTGGAAAAAGGCCAGTTTTGTGCGCTGGTAGGTACCTCTGGCTGTGGCAAGTCGACCACGTTGCGTATGATCAATCGCTTAATCGAAAAAAGTGATGGTGAAATTACCCTGGATGGCCAGGCCATTGAAGCGTATGACCCGGTCAAGCTGCGCCGACGGATTGGATATGTGATTCAAAGCACGGGGCTATTCCCTCACTGGACGGTTGCTCGCAATATTGGGCTGGTACCACGCCTACTGAAATGGCCTGCGAAAGATATTCAGGCACGGGTTGAGGAGCTAATGGGCTTGCTTGGCTTGCCCGTTGCTGAGTTCGGACATAAGTATCCGCATCAGCTTTCTGGTGGGCAGGCTCAGCGCGTAGGTGTTGCTCGCGCCCTGGCGGCTGATCCGGATATTTTATTAATGGATGAGCCTTTTGGCGCACTGGACCCTATCACGCGCGTCAAATTGCAGGATGAGCTGGCAGGCCTTCAGGCGCGGTTACATAAAACCGTTGTGTTTGTCACACATGATATGGATGAAGCGCTTAAGTTGGCTAATCATCTTGTCGTTATGCGCGATGGCCATATCGTGCAGCAGGGGACACCGCTTTCACTATTACAGCACCCCAAGGACCCTTTTGTTGAATCGCTTTTGGGTGGGCTTGAGCGTGGTTTAAAGCAAGCGGCCTTAACGCGAGTCAAGGACCACATGTCTTCGATGGGGCCAACGTTACCCTCGCAATTTCGTATACCCGCTGACTTTTCGTTGCGCCAAGCGCTTTCCATGATGCTGCGCGACCATACGGATCGTCTTGCTGTAGTCGATCAGGAGGATGTTCCAATTGGCGAGCTTTCTCTGCGCAAGATAGTAAAAGAGGCCCAGTTGGAAAAAGGAAGCATGCGTGAAGCCTGATGTGAAGCGTGTGATGCGTTCGACCCAAGCCACTGCAAAGACGGCCTGGTTGTGGCCATTCTTATGGGGCACGCTGTTGGCTATCTGTATCGTGGGAATACCGCACGCCCAAGGTATCTTTCAATGGATAGAGCCGGATGTTCGGCAGGTTATCTATCAACGTACACCTTTTTATGTGTTGCTTGAGCGCCATGTACTGGTCGTTGGAGTTGCCGCGGTTGTTACCATAAGCCTGGGTGTTGGCGCAGGGATTGCGGTAACGCGTCGAAAAGGGCAGGATTTTTTGCCGTTAGTGTCGCAACTTGCATCACTTGGACAAACGTTTCCCCCCGTGGCGGTATTGGCATTGGCCGTGCCGGTACTGGGTTTTGGCACCTTGCCCATTATTGTAGCGTTGATGCTTTATGGCCTGCTGCCGATTGTACGCAATACCCTGGCAGGGCTTCAGGATGTTGATAAGGATATTAAAACCGCAGCCCGTGCAGTGGGGCTAACACCCCTCCAGGTGCTTTACCAGGTAGAGCTGCCTTTGGCTGCGCCCGTCATATTGGCGGGTATTCGTACCTCGGTGACTATCAATATTGCGACCGCTGCACTCGGTGCCACGGTGGGCGCCAGTAACCTGGGGGACCCGATCATTGCCGGCATTATTAATAACAATATGGCTTACGTCCTTCAGGGGGCCTTGGTGATTGCGCTTTTGGCGCTTACGGTTGATAGCGTATTTGATGCACTTCAAACCAGGCTGCGCTTACGACTCTCTTCTTCCTAACGCCTTGCTTCTAGGGTCTGTCTGAAAAGTCGACGAGCCAAGACAAGACAAGGCAAAAATTGGCGAAAAAACGGAGTTTACATGTGTAAATGAGTATTTTGAGCCAATTTTTAACGCCGTATTGTCGAGCGCAGACACTTTTCAGACAGAGCCTAAACCGCCATCTCCTTGAACCGTTCCAGATTATCTTGTCGTCGTTGGTCTCTTCGTCTTAAGTGGTATGCCTAAAGTCCTTGTGCTGCGTTACTGTCGTAGTCGTTGCGTTGACTGAAACCAGATAAATCCACTGGCATAAACAGTCATCTCCGACAATACTGCCTTCAAAAGAGGCATAACAAGGACAATAATGATGATTCGCTACGTACACCAGCCGACGTTTCTGACGGGCGATGAGCTTTCCATCTCCACCTTCAGCTTGCTCGACCCTGAAGGCGAACTTTATAGCGGTGCCGAAGCGCCTGCGCTAGAGCGTGAACACGCACGCAGGCTCTACCAGGCCATGCTATCCACTCGTATTCTTGACGAACGTATGATGGCCGCACAGCGCCAGGGGCGGCTTAGCTTCTACATGCAGTGCGTAGGAGAAGAAGCGGCGGTGGTGGGCGCCACCGCCGCCCTGGACGATGCGGATATGATCATGGCGCAATACCGTGAGCAGGGTGCGCTGATGTATCGCGGTTTTTCTATTGATGAGTTTATGAACCAGCTATTCGGCAATGAGCTGGATTATGGCAAGGGCCGCCAAATGCCGGTTCACTACGGTTCACGTAAACTTCACTACATGACGATTTCGTCACCCTTGGCGACCCAAATCCCCCAGGCAACCGGCTATGCCTATGGTCAAAAACTCGCAGGCGATGGGCAATGTACGTTGACCTTTTTTGGCGAAGGCGCAGCGTCAGAGGGCGACTTTCATGCGGCGCTTAATATGGCCTCTGTCCATAAAGTGCCTGTCATCTTTTTCTGCCGTAATAATGGTTATGCCATTTCCACTCCCGCCGTTGAGCAGTTTGCCGCGGATGGCATTGCACCGCGCGCGTTTGGTTATCACATGCATGCTATTCGTGTAGATGGCAACGATGTACTTGCCGTATACGAAGCCACTCGGCAAGCGCGCAAGCTGGCGGTTGAGCATAATCACCCGGTGCTGATTGAGGCGATGACGTATCGCCTTGCCGCCCACTCATCCTCTGATGATCCTTCTGGCTATCGCTTAAAAAGCGAAGAAGAGACATGGCGCCTCAAGGACCCCGTGCTGCGAATGCAAAAATGGATGTTGAAAAAAGGTTGGTGGAGCGAAGAGGAGGAAGCCCAGCAGCAGGAATCACTGCGCCGTGATGTGCTTGAAACCATGAAGCGTGCTGAAAAGCGGCCTCCACCCTCATTGGATAGCCTGGTAAGTGATGTTTATGCCGATGTAACCCCAGCGCTTCAACGTCAATTCGACCAACTTAAAAGCCATATTCGTCGCTACCCTGAGACATACCCCCAAGGCGCTCGGTCGTTAGACTTGACCGTGCAGACGCCCACTGACTCTAAAGGGGAGGCGTAACATGCCCACGATGAATATGTTGCAGGCCATTAACAATGCGCTGGATATTGCCATGGCGGAGGATGAAAAGGTCATTTGCTTTGGCGAGGACGTCGGCATTTTCGGTGGTGTGTTTCGCGCCACCAGCCATCTACAGGAAAAATACGGTAAAGCGCGGTGTTTTAATACGCCCCTGGTAGAGCAAGGCATTATTGGCTTTGCCAACGGTTTGGCAGCACAGGGTTCGGTGCCTGTCGCCGAAATCCAGTTTGCCGACTATATCTTTCCCGCGTTTGACCAGATTGTTAACGAAACGGCCAAGTATCGTTATCGTTCAGGCGACTTGTTTAACGTCGGCGGACTAACGATCCGTACCCCGTACGGTGGGGGGATATCCGGTGGGCTTTATCACTCTCAGTCTCCGGAAGCCTACTTTACCCATACGCCTGGGATAAAAGTGGTGGTGCCGCGTAATCCCTACCAGGCAAAAGGCCTGTTGCTGGCTTCCATCCGCGATCCAGATCCGGTGCTTTTTTTAGAACCCAAGCGTCTTTACCGTGCTTCAGTGGGCGAGGTGCCGGAAGAGGATTATCAGTTGCAGATAGGTGAAGCAGACATCATCAAAGAGGGTAGCGATATTACCCTGGTAGGATGGGGCGCTCAGATGGAGGTAATTGAAAAAGCAGTAGAGCTTGCTGAAGCGCAAGGCATTGCCTGCGAAGTGATCGACCTGCGCTCCCTGCTTCCCTGGGATGCCGATACCGTTGCTGAGTCTGTACTAAAAACAGGTCGGCTCGTCGTCAGCCATGAAGCACCGCTAACCGGAGGTTTTGCCGGCGAAATAGCAGCGACCATTCAAGAGCGTTGTTTTCTCTATCTCGAATCGCCGATAAAGCGGGTGACCGGGCTGGATACTCCTTTCCCCTTGGTACTGGAAAAAGAGTATTTTCCCGATCATTTGAAGATTTTTGAAGCGATTCGTGAAAGCGTTAATTTCTAGCGCCCAAGGAGAAGAGCAATGAGCGATTTTAAATTGCCAGATATTGGCGAAGGCATCGTTGAGTGTGAAGTCGTGGAGTGGCGGGTTGCGGAAGGTGATCATATCGAGGAAGACCAGCCCATCGTTGAGGTAATGACCGACAAAGCGCTGGTGGAAATCACTGCCCCTGAAGCGGGTGTGGTAACACGGCTTTATGTGCCACAAGGGCAAATTGCCAAAGTGCATGCTCCACTCTACGCCTACCAGGGCTTGGATGAGAACGAAGGAGAAGGAGGCCGCTCTTCTGTTTCGCATCATGCATCGTCAATAAGCAAGCTGCCGGATGACGCTGTTGAGTTACCCGTCGCTACGCCGCCCAGTAACCCAACTGCACAGGGAGCTTATGGCAAAGTGCCCGCGAGCCCCGCGGTAAGGCGGCTAGTACGAGAGCATGGGTTAACAATTACCGAGGTGGCTGGTAGTGGCAAAGAGGGTCGAGTGCTTAAGGAAGACGTGCTGGCGCATATTCACCACAACGAGGTAGAGCCATCGATAGCCAAGCCAGCGCCTACTATCAACGAGGCGCACAACCCAGAGCAGGACGCGCCACGTATAGAGCCCTTACGCGGCGTGCGTGCCGTGATGGCAAAACGCATGGTTGCCTCTGCAACGACTATTCCGCATTTTCACTATGGCGAAGAGCTTGATGTTACTGAGCTATTGGCGCTACGCGAGCGGCTGAAGCCTCAGGCAGATGCTCAAGGGCAGCGCCTTACGCTGATGCCCTTTTTTATGAAGGCGTTAGCACTCGCCTTGGCCGAAACGCCGATACTTAATGCGCAACTCAATGAAGCCGGTGACGAGCTTCACTACTATCCTCAGTGCAATATTGGTATGGCGGTAGATAGCAAAACCGGATTATTAGTGCCCAATGTTAAAGGCGTTGAGCGTTTGACGTTGCTTGGTATCGCTCGTGAAGTGGGCCGCTTGACCGTTGCTGCACGTGAAGGCCGTGTCGACCAGGCTGACCTAAAGGGAGGGACGATCAGTATTTCCAATATCGGTGCCCTAGGGGGGACTTATGCTACGCCTATTATTAATGCCCCTGAAGCGGCTATTGTTGCGATAGGCAAAACGCAGTGGCTGCCGCGTTTTGATGAGCAAGGCGCCGTTCAGCGCCGCGCCATTATGACAATTACCTGGGCAGGAGATCATCGGTTCATTGATGGCGGCACCATTGCGCGCTTTTGTAATACATGGAAAGGCTTTTTGGAAGCGCCTGAAACCATGCTGCTTTATTTGGGATAAACGCACGCTTAGGACACAAGATGCCGCAGGCGCCGCTACAGCAATTTTATATACCTGAAGAGCAGTCGGTCTATCTGCTGAGCCATAATGATGCGCAAAAGCTTAAAGACTGGGTAGCGCTCTGCCAGGCCCAGCTTAGTCAGCTTGGGTATCAAGGAATTGAGCTGATTGGCAAAGGCGCCTACGGTTTTGTGTTTTCTGGCAGCGTGCCCAGTGGCGATACGCTGGCGCACTACGTGTTTAAATTTTCTCGCATTACGCTGCCTACACACTTACAGGAACGTCTCGAAGAAGAGGCGTTTATGCTGGATCAAGTGTCCCATGCTCGCATTCCCAAGTTAATCACCTACCAGCGCGCAAGAGGTCAGTCGATTTTAGTCATGGAGCGCGCACCCGGTTGGAATCTGGAGCAGATATCCCTCAAAAGAGGACGTTTGTCACCACGCTTGATTATGCGTATAGCGCGTCAACTTGTTGATATTTTAATCGCGCTTCGCCGCGACGCTGGGCCCCATGGCCGGCCAGTGGTACATGGCGATATCAAACCCTCCAACCTGGTCTTCGACCCTGACACGGAGTCTATTGCACTGATTGATTGGGGATCGTCTGTTTTTGCTCAATTGGATGCTCAACTACAGTTCGTTGGGGCGAATGTGATGGAGCTGATGTCCGATAACCTGCAGCAAACCAATGCACGTTTGGGTGACGTCTATTTTATTGGTGAAGAGCAGCTAAACGGTGCGCTCTCTTCGCCACGTTTTGATGAACAGGGCGTGGCGGGCACGTTGTATGCGCTGGCATCAGCACAGTCGTGCCGGTTTGGCCATCGCGCTATTCCCGCAAGCTCCCTGGGGTTGCCTATGGAATTTGCCCGTACATTGGATGGTATGCTGGACCCCGACCCGCAGGTTCGCCTTACCGCCGGCAGTTACTTTATCGACACAATGACGCGCATGGCAAACGTGGTAATGCTTGATTTTCCCCCCAGCCCCGAGGCGCCTCTTGTGCCCGTATGGGTTCGCCCTGTGCAGCAGGAAATTGATACCGTGGTGTATAGCTCTCGCAAGGCGTTTCTGCGAGAAGCCAGCGTTGAGGAAACGCTCAACGAGGTTAACGATGTACAGCTGGACCGTTACTATAAGCAGTTTATGCAGGGGATGGGGGAGACAGAAAAAGCGTTTTTAGCCTCGGTAAGTCGGCTGGGTAAATATCCGGTAGTAGGAGGGCTGGCCGTACGTTGGGAGCGCGAAGGGGTATATATTGATTCTTCCCTCAACTTGCATGACCCTGACGTGAAGCCCGCCTTTATTGAAGCTGTTAATAATACGGTTCACTTGGCGCGTGCCATTCATCGCCAAGGTGTTTTCAAAAGCTGCTTATTTAATGCGCGCCAAACGCTGCATATAGAGCGGGAAACGGAGCGTGAGCCGTTTTACTGCCAGCCTGATATGGCGATTAACTACGAAATGAGCGCGGTGCCAGAGCTGGAGGATCGGAGCCGCCAGCATAGTTATTTTGAAGATGGGCCCGATCCGGAAGAGCTGTTGATATTGCCCGCCGAGATTATGACGATCCTGCAGCAACTTAACGATATTCATCATACCGGAATGATTATTTTCGAGGCGCTCCCTCAGCATCTTAAAATACACAGTTATTACCGACTGCTTGACCCCGCAAGGGAGCGCGAGTTTCAAACATTGCTTACCCATATTTTAAGCGCGGTTAACCAGATCCAGGGGTTGGGCGTTTCTGGTTTTATGAAGATGCCCTATAAAGACACCCGCTTTTTTACCCATCTGGAGCGGCAGCCCGAGCGCTACTACCCACAAAACCCACGAGAACACGTTAAAAACATAAAAGCCTGCTGATCTCTTACGGATAGACATCAGCAGGCATAAAGTGGCGTCAGACAGTGGTCTAAAAAGAAGACCTGTTGGCTTGCAGCCATGTGATCAGCTGTTCAACCAGTGTGTCGCTTGCGCGGCCAAAGGCGTCGACCACTGAAGATATATCAACATCGGTTGCCTGGCTGGTCGTGGTAAACGTGCGGTAAGCAATAGGCATTCGGTCATGGGTGTTTACAAGCTGGACATCGAGCTGAATAACGGCATTAGGGCGCCCATTTTCATACTCACTTTGAAAACTACGCAGTGAGCTAAGTAGCTGCAGCTGAGAGGGCAGTTGATCGGTCCCGACATTGCCAAAGAGCTGACTTTGCTGCAAACCTTCTATTAACCGTGATTGAACGAGAGCGGGGGTATCTTCATACCAGCGAGCGCCTTCATACACATTAACGATATTTTTTTCCGGATAGACCACTATGCGATTACCGCTCAGCAGATATCCGGCTTCTGGCGTAGCAATGCCCAATGTTTCAGTCGCCGCATTGGAGGGCATGTTTATGTCAGGCACGTTAGTGGAGGGTAGGCGATAAAGCGTCGCCGGGTCGTTTTTAGGGACGATGGAGCACCCAGCGCTCAACAAGAGTACGGATACAGTGAGTACGGCAAAAACAGGGCGTAAGTTCATGGGCTAAATTCCTTTATCTGGTCCCGGCCCAACAAGAATTCAATTGGATTTTCATCCAGCTCACGGGCGATACGATCCAATGAGTTAAGCGTTGAACGCAATGAAGAAAGCGCAGGACCAATATCGCGAGTGCCTTGCAACGTACTATCAACTGCGCCAGCATTTTGCTCTATTAGCTGCTCCATCCGCTGCGCTGCGCGGGCGATATCCTGGCTGGCATTGGCAGCATTTTGCATAACGTTTTGTCCATCTTGTTCGAGCAGCTGGGTAACTTGCTCGCTCAGTACATTAATACTGGCCATCGTGGTGGTCGCTTGGCGTGATGCAGTGCCTAATAGGGCTAAGTTTTCTTCAAATGCTTCACGCTGTGACGCTATCATTTCGGTAATTTGTTCTATATTCGTCAGTACGTTACTTGCATTCTGACGATTACTATCATCGAAGAGGTTATTCACATTGGCCAAAATTGAGTTAATGTTATCAACCACTTCTTTACCCTCTTCTAAAAAAGTGGAGAGCGGGGAGGGGTCTGCATGAATAACAGGTATTTCATCACCCGCATGGTCAATTAATGCAGGACTATCCGGTGTTCCACCGTAGAGCTGTATCGACATGCTGCCAGTAATACTCGCAAACGCTAGCTGCGCGTGGGTATCTTCTTTGACGGGGGTATCTTTTTCGACACGAATTTTGGCAATAACCTGACGAGGATCTGCAGGGTTGAGATTCAGCGTTGTTACATCGCCTACTCTGATGCCGTTATATTGCACTGCACTTCCTACTGTCAGCCCGCTAACGCTGCGTTCAAACAAGACACGGTACGTTTGATAGTCGCGCTGACCCGCTGCATGGCTGATCCAGAGCGTAAATAGCAGAGCCGCTGCCGCCGTTATTACTGTAAATAAACCAATTAGAACGTGATGAGCGCGTGTTTCCATGTGCTACTCACTCCTTAGCTGACGATCATTTGAGTGGGCGGTCTTGTTGGCGGCTCTGCCACGAGGCCCGTTAAAGTAGTTCTGGACCCATTCATCATCCGTCCGGGCAACATTTTGAATGGTATCCGTTACTAAAACACGTTTCTGAGAAAGTACGGCCACTCTATCGCAAGCGGCATAAAGTGTATCCAAGTCGTGTGTTACCAGGAAAACGCTAAAGCCGAGCGCATTACGCAACGTGACCAGCAATTGGTCAAACGCAGCGGCGCCAATAGGGTCCAAGCCTGCAGTAGGTTCATCAAGAAACAGAATGTCAGGGTCTAACGCTAGTGCGCGAGCCAAGGCGGCACGCTTAATCATGCCCCCAGAGAGCGACTCTGGATACTGCAATGCAGCTTCGGGCTCAAGCCCCACCAGCGAGAGTTTTACCCGCGCCAGATATTCCGCATCTTCTCGTGGTAATTTGGCATGCTCAATAATGGGTAGCGCCACATTCTCTTGTAAGCTAAGCGAGCTAAACAGGGCGCCTTGTTGAAAAAGCACGCCAAAGCGTCGCTCAACTTGGCTGCGCTCCTTGCTGCTTAGCTGGTTAAGATCATTACCCAACACATTAATTTTGCCTGCATTGGGGCGTTTTAACCCCACGATACTGCGCAAAAGAACAGATTTCCCCGTACCTGATCCGCCCACGATTCCGAGAATCTCACCGTCGAGTAGATCAAGGTCCAGCGATTCATGAACGATGTGGTTACCAAAGCGGTTTTCTAGGCCGCGAACTTCAATCACCGGTCGTCCAGACGAGTGGCTGGGTGATTGGTTTGAGGAGTCAGTAGATTCGCTCACCAGCCCATCTCCATAAAGAACAGAGCGGCAAGTGCATCAATCAAAATAACCATGAAAATGCATTGCACGACACTGGATGTGGTATGAGAACCTACTGATTGTGCACTACCACTAACCTTGAAGCCTTCCAGACAGCCAATGACGGCAATAACAAAGGCGAATATGGGGGCCTTGCTCATCCCTACCAGGAAATTATTCAACGCAACATCTTTTTGCAGTATGTAAAGAAATTGCCCCGTTGATATATCCAAAGAGAGCACAGCGACAAGCGCGCCTCCCATTAAGCCACACATCATTCCTATAAAGGTAAGTAGAGGCAGACTAACGAGAAGCGCTATGATCCGGGGCAGCACTAATAACTCAATAGGGTCTAGCCCCTGCGTCTGTAGTGCGTCAATTTCTTCATTGGATTTCATCGACCCCAACTGAGCCGTAAATGCACTGGCAGTTCGGCCTGCCAATAAAATTGCTGCCAACAAAACGCCAAATTCACGTAGAAATGAAAATGCCACCAGGTCAATGGTGTAAACAGTCGCGCCAAATTGTTCGAGAACAGTGGCGCCCAGAAACGCAACGACCGCACCCACCATGAAGGTTAACAAAGCAACAATGGGAACGGCATTAAGGCCGCTTTGCTGTATTTGGGCGACGGTGGCCGTTATTCGCCAACGTTTTGGTTTAAAAGCGACCTGTACCAGTGTTGCGATGACGAGCCCGATGAAGGCCAGCAACTGGCGTTGCTGCGACCATAACCCCGCCATGTGCTCCCCGATACTTGCCAGCGCATCCGTGAGACGGTTGGAACTATGCTGCACTGCTTCGATTGGGGCATCCATCGCTTCAGCGATACGCTTTAAAAGCGCTTGTTGTTCCAGAGGGAGCTCGCCTGCCCAATCGCTTATTGCGCGAGACTTTTCAATACCGATCATGCCAACAATGACAGCGGCTCCTGCGGTATCCAGTCGCTCAATACCGGTAAGGGATATATCGTTTGGTTGGGAATAGTTTTGAGCCGCATTTTTTAGCTGCTTGTAATTAGAAAGCGTCCATTCGCCCTGTAATACTAATTTTTCGTCCCGCTTTATAATCCACTCACTTGGCATTTTTGCTCCTAAACGCCGTTGGCTCGCTAAAATATTCACATTACTTTAATCGAACCATCTAGAGAAGCCCTCTCAAAACAACGTATTACTTACTCCTTCGTAATTATACTGTAGCTGATTAATCGCCGTTTAGAGTAGCCAGTTATACGCATGTTATCCATCTTATCTACGAAAACTCTCGCCAAGCTGCATAAGTGCTCAAAAAAACCCGACCTGTTAGAGCGTCCAGAAAGGCGCTCTTTTTAAGCTTGTCCATGACAGGACCTTTCACTTCCGATAAATGAAGTTTGACGTTGGAATCTTTGAGTCGCGCATTGATGGCATCAAGGCTTTCCAGCGCAGAGGCATCAATTAGGTTAACCGCTGAACAAATCAGTACCACATGCTCAAGTTCAGGATGACTGGCCACCAGATTATAAACAGTATCTTCCAGGTAGCGAGCATTGGCAAAGTAGAGGCTTTCATCGATACGTAGCAGTGCCACATGGCTAATGGTTTCTACATTATGGCGGTGGGTATTACGAAAATGTTCGGTATCCGGTACCCGGCCAACCAGTGCACTGTGTGGGCGACTGGTACGGTAAAGAAATAGCGCTATCGATAATGCAACACCGCTCATAATACCGGCTTCAACTCCCTCGACCAGCGTCAATAAAATGGTCACGGCCATTGCGGCAAAATCGCTGCGCGAATAACACCAGGTTTGACGCAGCATGGAAATATCTACCAGCGTTAAAATAGCCACCGTAATGGTGGCGGCCAGGGTGGCAATCGGCAGGTAATAAAGCCAGTCGGTAAATGATAAGGTGATAAGTGCAATGCCCAGAGCCGCAAACGCCCCGGCCGCTGGGGTTTGGGCTCCGGCGTCATAGTTGATCACCGTCCTTGAAAGCCCCCCCGTTACCGGCATTCCGCTGGTAACACCCGCTGCCAGATTGGCGGCTCCCAAGCCGATCAGTTCCTGGTTCGGTGAGATGCGCTGGCGCCGTTTTGCCGCCAGCATTTGGCCCATGGACACGGACTCGACAAAACCTACCAGGCTAATCAGCAGCGCCGGAATTAACAATGCTCGCCATAAAGAGGCGTCCTCCCACGGAAAGCTAAGCGCTGGCAAGCCGCTTGGAATAGCGCCTACGACCTTAACGCCTGCCTCTGTGAGTTGCCAATGCCAGGTAATAAACGTAGTTGTAACGACGGCAAAAACAGGCCCCGCCTTGGTGATTAAGTCAGCAAGCGCGGCAGGAAGGCCCAGTGCGCTAAGCGTTTGCTTCCCATAGCGACGCATGGCAATAAGAAATACCAACGTGCCTGCGCCAATCGCAAATGTGTAGGGGTTAAATTGAGGCAGGTTGGGGAGTAGCGTCATCACACGCTCAGTTAGCGTGAAGCCGCTACTGGAGACGCCTAAGAGACTCCCTAACTGGCTTGCTGCAATGAGTATTCCGGAGGCGGTTAAAAAGCCAGAAATGACCGGATGACTTAAAAAATTACTTAAAAAGCCCATCCGTAGCGCGCCCATCGCGACTAATATAGCGCCAGAAAGTAATGAAAGTACCAAGGCTGCCTGTAAGTAGGCATCAGTGCCTGGCTGCGCTACGGAAGCGAGCGCTGCGCCAGTCATCAGCGCGATAATGGCAACGGGGCCCACGGCGAGCGTACGGCTTGTCCCCATTAGGGTGTATAGAAGCTGCGGCAGGATACTGGCATATAATCCGACAACGGCTGGCAGTCCAGCTAGTAATGCATAAGCAAGCGATTGCGGAATGACCATGATGGTCACAATGATCCCAGCAAGCACATCAGCACCCAGCAGGCGTCTATGATAGTGCGGCAGCCAAGTGAGAATAGGTAAATAACGCTTAAACATGGGCTCCGGGCCATCAGGCATCAATGGTTTTTAAGAACCGTTGGTTCTTTTATTAATCCTTATATTAACGCGTTATGCCAGTAATTACGGCTCGGCTTCTTAAATAAGCCACCTCTCTTCCCCCAAAGTGTTACTTATTTCATCAGCATAACCCGTTAAGCTCGTTAAGAAAATTGGGCGCCTCTTGGCGTTTTGCTTACCGCTGTCCACAAAAACGCCGACAAACGCAGCTCGATAACCTTAATTACAAAAGAGTCCCACTATGCGTCTACTTCGTGTGCTGACACCATTGATATTGCTCGGATTATCGGTTTGGTTGGTTGCCCAAGCGGGTACCTTTAAATACCTGGCACTTATTTGCGCCGCGTTAGCGGGGGCGGGGCTGGTTGCTAATGCGCTGCTCAGTGTTTTTATGGCCGACCAGCAGCGTCTTGCCCAGCCTGTTCGTGGGCCAAAACCGCTCAAGGATTACGCGTCGCTTCGTGCGATGGCGTATCGCTTAATGAAACGGGCAAGCAAAACGGCCATTGCTTCGGCAGAGGTCTCTCACTATGCCGATCTTATGGACCAACGTCTTATCAGGCAGGAGGCGATGGCGCATGAAGCATCCTCAAGCATGAACGAAATCAATACCGCTATTTTGCAAGTAAGTACGAGCGCGACTCACGTGGCCACATTGGCAGAAAAGGCGCGCGATGCCAGCCATCAGAATCATGACGAGCTGACGGATATTGTCAGCGATATGAGCCATGTGGCCGAGCGCTCAGATCAGGCGTTAGAAATGTTGACTGCGCTTAATGACAAAATAGAGAGGGTGCGCAATGTCACCGAAATGATTGAAGGCATTGCCGAGCAAACCCATTTGTTATCACTTAATGCGTCGATTGAAGCGGCCCGGGCGGGTGAGCATGGCAGTGGGTTTGCCGTGGTGGCCGAAGAGGTACGGAGCTTGGCGCTTAAGACCTCAACCGCGACGCAGAACGTAGAAACGCTGGTTAAGGATATGCATCAAAGCGGCCAGGGAGTTGTCTCTACGATGGGCGCGATAATGGTGCGTATTCGAGAGCGCTCCGAAGGGCTGCAACAGGTAGGCAAGCGTCTGGCCACCATTACCCAAGAGTTTGATCAGGTTCAGCATGAGACCACAAGCGTCGCCACCGCCATGGAGAGCACCAAAACCCATAGTCAGACCGTTGCCGAGAGTCTACGTCAATTAGAGAGAGACGTAGATGAAGGTAATCACAATATGCATGATTTGGCTGCGCAGGCGCGTTCGTTAATGGAAGCGGCTGAAGGGGTGGATGGTGAGCTGGCTCAGCAGCGCCTTCAGGGACGGCATCAACAGGTGTTTAAAGCGGCTCGCCAAACGGCTGACCGCATTGGCAAGCTATTGGAAAAGGCCATTTCCCGCGGAGAACTCGTAGAATCAGCCCTTTTTCAGCCAGATTATCAGGCACTTCCGGACACTCGGCCAACGCTCTATCGCACAGGGTTCGACAACTTTACCGATCAATATTTACCAAGCGTGCAAGAGCCTCTGCTGACGGAATATAGCTTGAACTATGCGATTGCCTGTAATCGTGATGGCTATGTGCCTACTCACAATGAGGCGGTTAGCCGACAGCCCACGGGCGATATGGAGCATGATTTAAAGTACTGCCGCAGCAAGCGTATTTTTGATGACGCGACGGGAAGTCGGTGTGGTGCTCATCAACACCCATTATTGCTTCAAACCTATAAACGCGATACGGGCGAGATCATGCATGACCTATCGGTACCGATTTTTATCCATGGCAAACACTGGGGTGGTTTCCGGGTAGGCTATCAGCCAGAGGGGGTAGAAGAGGCGAGCTCTGCCCTGACATTATCGCATTCAGGGCAAGAAGCGTTAGCGGATAGCGGTCTAGTGCGGGCGTGATTGCCAGGATGACCAGGAATAGAGCGCAAGCCCAAACCAGATCATAATAAAAGTGGCGAGCTGTATGGTACCCAGCGGTTCACCAAAAATGGTTAAGGCGATCAAAAACTGAATTGTAGGGTTGATGTACATCAAAAAGCCCAACGTCGAGAGCCGTAAGCGTCGAGCCGCACCCGCGAAAGCCATCAGCGGTAAAGCGGTTATTACGCCGCTTACCGCCAGTAAAACACTCGTTGGTACATCAATCATGAAGTGTGAATTACCCTGCCAGCTAAGCCATGTCAGGGCGAGCAGAGCCAGCGGGAACAGCAGGAGGGTTTCTACAAACAGTCCCGATAAACCGTCTAGCGGCACCTGCTTTCGAAAAAGCCCGTAGCTACCAAAGCTGAGTGCTAGCATCAGGCTGATCCAGGGCAATTCACCCAGCAGTGCAAATTGGATGGCAATGGCCAAGCCTGCAAGGCCTAACGCCACTAACTGAAGACGTGCCATCACTTCACGCAGCACCAGCACGCCCAGTGCCACGTTAACGAGTGGTGTTAAAAAATAGCCAAGGCTTGCTTGCAATACCTGATTGCTTTCCACCGCGTAAATATAAAGCCCCCAATTGAAGCCGATTAACACAGCGCAAATCAGTACACGGCCTGAACGGCGAGGCTGGCTCAACGCCGTTATCACGGGGGGCCAACGGCTTAACATCGTGATGAGTACCACAAGAAAAACACACGACCACACTATGCGGTGGATAAGAATTTCAAACGCTGGAATACCGTCAAACAGCGCGAAAAAAAGCGGGAAACACCCCCACATTATATAGGCTGCTAACCCAAATGTGACGCCTTTGATGGCCTGTGGATCACGCGCTGGAGGGGAATGCATAGCAGCCTCATTATTTAAAAATGCTAATCTACCACATAATTGCGAAAACATACTGGCAAAGGAGACGTGACATGAGTCAGCTAAGAACGAGCCTGGTACAGTGCGATTTGCGCTGGGAAGACCCACAGGCCAACCATGATCATTTAGTCCGTTTGCTGGGCGATCTGGACAGCCGTGACACCGATCTCATCGTATTACCCGAGATGTTTGCAACGGGTTTTACCATGAACTCGCGCGAAATGGCCCAGCCCATGGCGCAAAGTCAAAGCGTCGCCTGGCTGCAAGCGCAAGCTAAAGCGCGTAACTGTGTCATAACCGGGAGTGTGGCCATCGTTGATGACGGCCAGTATTACAACCGTATGATATGGGCCACGCCCGAGGGTGATATCCGCCATTACGATAAACGCCACTTGTTTCGTATGGCGGGCGAGCATGAACGCTATGGTATGGGCAGCCAGCGTGAAATAGTCGAGCTCAAGGGGTTTAAGCTACTGTTAAGCGTTTGCTACGACCTGCGTTTTCCTGTTTGGTTGCGTCAACAGCCAGCAGCGCAAGAGCACTTCGAGTATGATGCGCTACTGTGTGTTGCCAACTGGCCAGCACCGCGTCGGCAGCCTTGGCGAACGCTGCTCCAGGCTCGGGCGGTGGAAAACCTTGCGTATGTCGTGGGGGTTAACCGCGTTGGTGAAGATGCCAAGGGCCTTGCTTACAGCGGCGACTCCATGCTGGTCGATTTCAAGGGCGAACCGCTCATCGACCACTCTGAAAATACGCCGTTTATTGAAACGGGGACGCTTGATAAAACGGAGTTAAATGCTTTTCGTGAAAAATTTCCTGCCTGGCAAGATGCCGACCATTTTTCGTTACTGCCAGGAGTGGGCCAATAATGCGCCTTGATCGATTTTTAAGTGAAACCACACCGCTAACGCGTAGTTTGGCAAAACGAGCGCTTAAAAATGGCGAAGTAACGCTTAATGGTGAGCCTATTAAGCAGTCGGCCACCCAGATTGATACCGAGCAGGATGAGGTGAAATTCAACGGCGAAACGCTTTCGCTGGTCGGGCTTCGCTATGTAATCATGCACAAGCCAACGGATGTTGAGTGCACTGCCAGGCGCGGGCTGTATCCACGGGTAATTGATTTGATTGATTTGCCCAAAGTAGAGCGTCTTCAACCAGTAGGGCGGCTGGATGTTGATACCACTGGCCTTTTACTGATGACTGATGATGGCCAGTGGTCTCATCGTGTTACCTCACCGCGTCATCGTTGCGCCAAGGTCTATATCGCCGACTTGGCTGAGCCTATGGAAGGCAACGATGCGGAGTGGGCAATCAATCAGGTAGCCCAGGGCATTCTGCTGGATGATGAAGAGACACCAACGCAGCCTGCGTTACTCCGGTTTATAACGCCTCTACAAGCGGAGCTTACCCTGACCGAAGGGCGCTATCACCAGGTTAAGCGTATGTTTGCCGCGCTGGGCAACCATGTTAATGCGCTGCACCGTCAATCTATCGGTGATGTTGTATTAACGGATGATTTGCGCCCCGGGGAGTGGCGCGAGTTAACGCAGGAAGAAATCGACAGCTTCTAAATTCAGCCGCTAAGCGCACTTGGCCAAACGGCAGTAGGTCAAGTGCGTATTCAATACTCAATTTATACCGTTATCTTGCTTCTTTAAACAACGCCTACTATCAGAGTTACCTGCTTACATTTTTCAAAAGAACGTTAAGCAAAAAAACGTGGCAAATGGGCGGCGGCAATCAGCGACTGAGTATATGCATGCTGAGGCGAGGACAGCACGTCAAGGCAGGGGCCCTGTTCGACCACTTCACCATCCTTTAGCACCATAATACGGTGCGCCATGGCACGTACTACGGCTAAGTCGTGGCTGATAAATAGATAGCTAAGCTGACGACGTTCCTGTAACTGACGAAGTAGCGTCACAAGCTGCTTTTGCACGGTACGGTCCAGCGCGGAGGTAGGCTCGTCCAACACGAGAAGTTCAGGCTCTAAAATAATGGCTCGGGCCACGGCTATTCGCTGGCGCTGCCCGCCGGAGAACTCATGGGGATAGCGTGCCGCACAGCCTTCAGGTAACCCCACCTCAAGCAGCGTTTGTTGCACACGGCGGGTAACTTCATCGAGTGAAAGCGCGGGATAGTGAAAACGTAGCCCCTCACTCACGATATCAAACACCGGCATACGCGGTGAAAGCGCACCGTATGGGTCCTGAAATACCATTTGTAAGCGATGACGCTGGTGCCGTAGCGCATTGCCCGTAAGCTGACTCAAGGTAGCATCACCCAAGATAACGTCTCCCTGACTTTGCACCAAGCGCATAATCGCGGATGCCAGCGTCGTTTTACCTGAGCCTGACTCGCCGACAATGCCCAGCGTTTCACCGGGCGAAATACTCAAGTCGGTTGCTTTAAGCGCTTCAAAGGGAGGAGTCTGGCGTTTGAATAGCCCGGTTTTGGGGCGCTGAAAACTAACGCTTAGCTGGCGAGCGGTTAATAAGGGCGCCGTATTGGCCGGCGCTGCCGGGCGGCCTTCCGGCTCCGCTGCTAACAGTGCTTTGGTGTAATCGCTTTGTGGGTTTTGAAAAACCTCTTCAACTGGCCCCATTTCCTGAATCTTACCGCGATACATCACACAAACCCGCTCGGCATAGCGGCTTACAAGATTCAAGTCGTGGCTGATAAACAGCATGCCCATGCCATGCTGATCGCGAAGCTCTTTTAAAAGGCCGAGTATGTCTTGCTGGACGGTGACATCCAGCGCTGTCGTCGGCTCATCGGCGATTAGCAGTGATGGGTTATTGGCAATGGCCATGGCAATCATGACGCGCTGACGCTGACCACCGGAGAGTTGATGAGGCCAGGCATCCAACAGCTCATCAACGCGGGGCAGTTTCACTTGTTCAAGCAGTTCTCTGGCCCGCGCTCGCGCCGCTTGCCCACTTAACCCTTGATGCAGGCGCAGGGTTTCCCCAATTTGCTTACTGATACGGTGTAAAGGGTTGAGTGATGTCATGGGTTCTTGAAACACAAACCCTACGCGGTTGCCACGCACGCTGTTCCAATCGCGCTTACCAAGTTGATTGAGGTCAGTCTCCTCTAGCCAGCGCTCGCCGCTTATCATGGCATTGCGGGGTAAAAGATTAATAGCCCCTAGTGCTGAAACGGACTTGCCCGAGCCGGATTCACCCACAATTGCCAGCGTTTCGCCTGCATTGACCGTTAATGAAAGCGCATTTACCACTACATTATCATCAAAGGCAATCGTGAAATCCGTTAGCCGAAGTAGTGGTTTAGGCATGTTGGGTGTCCTGCGCAGGCGTTTGGCGCTGATTAATGTGGCGTGGGTCGAAGGCATCGCGCAGCCCTTCACCAATAAAGACAAGCAAGGAGAGCATCACGGCAAGCGTCATGAAGGCGGTAATACCCAGCCATGGCGCGTGCAGATTATTTTTACCCTGGGCGGCAAGCTCACCTAACGATGGAGAGCCCGGTGGTAAGCCAAAGCCCAAAAAGTCGAGCGCTGTTAACGTACCAATCGCTCCGGTAAACAGAAAGGGGATAAACGTTAGGGTAGCCACCATGGCATTCGGCAGGACATGGCGCCACATAATCAGCCGAGACGGCAATCCCATGGCTTTTGCTGCGCGTACGTATTCCAAATTGCGTGCTCGTAAAAACTCGGCCCGCACAATATCGACCAGGCCTAGCCATGAAAACAGCAGCATAATGCCCAGCAGCCACCAAAAACCGGGTTGAACGAAGCTTGCTAAAATAATCAGCAAAAACAGTACCGGTAGCCCCGACCATATTTCAGTGACCCGTTGGCCTATAAGGTCCACCTTGCCGCCAAAATACCCCTGCACACCGCCCGCTAGAACGCCTAACGCCAGCGACCCTGTCGTAAGCACTAACGCAAAAAAAACAGAGAGCCGAAAACCGTAGATAACGCGGGCCAGCACATCGCGACCTTGGTCATCCGTGCCCAGCCAGTGGCGGCTATCCGGGGGGGCTGGTGAGGGTTGTTGCATCTGCATGTCCAGCGTTTGATAGGAGAACGGAATAAGCGGCCATATGGCCCAGCCGTTGTCGCTAATTTGCTGTTGAATAAACGGGTCCAAATAGTCAGTACGGGTGGGAAGAAAGCCCCCGAAATCTGTTTCCGGATAATCCACCAGTAAAGGTGTATACCACTGCCCGTCGTAGTTCAGGATAAGCGGCTTGTCATTGGCAATCAGCTCGGCAAATAGGCTGATAATGAACAGCACGCCAAACAACCAAAGCGATATCCGTGCGCGACGATTTGCTTTAAAGGCGGCTAAACGGCGCTGTGTAATGGGTGATAGCCGTGATGTAAAACCGCTCATTTTCACGACTCCCTCGTTGCAAAGTCGATGCGTGGATCCACCCACACGTAGGTCAAATCGGATATCAGCTTTAGCACAAGCCCGATGACCGTGTACAAAAACAGGGTGCCGAAGATGACCGGATAATCCCGCTGCATAACGGCTTCAAATCCTAGAAGGCCCAGCCCATCAAGCGAGAAAATCACCTCAATCAGCAGGGCGCCGGTAAAGAAAATCCCAATCATCGCGGCCGGCAATCCCGCAATAATGATGAGCATGGCGTTACGAAAAACATGACCGTACAAAATGCGCTGTTCGTTAGCACCTTTGGCGCGAGCGGTGAGCACGTACTGTTTATGAATTTCGTCTAAAAAGCTGTTCTTGGTCAGCATGGTAAGCGTGGCAAAGCTGCCGATAGCGGCCGCTGTGACGGGCAAGGTGATATGCCAGAAGTAGTCTTTTATTTTGCCGCCTAGCGAAAGGTCCGCAAAATCTGGAGAGGTTAGCCCTCTGAGGGGAAACCAGTCCCAATAGGTGCCGCCCGCAAACAGCACAATCAACAGGATGGCGAATAGAAAGCCCGGTATCGCATAGCCGACAACCACCAGCCCTGAGGTCCACACATCAAAACGTGAGCCGTGGCGCAAGGCTTTACGAATACCTAGTGGAATGGAAATCACATAGACCAGCAGGGTGGTCCATAAGCCCAGAGAAATGGATACCGGCAGGCGCTCAATGATCAGTTCGATCACCGGGCGGTCGCGAAAAAAACTGGTCCCGAAGTCGAGCGTAAGATAATCGGTCATCATGCCGATAAAGCGTTCATGGGCTGGCTTGTCGAACCCAAACTGCTGTTCCAGCTGTTCGATAAAGCGCGGGTCAATACCCCGTGCGCCCCGCGAATCATCGCTTACTTGAACATCTGCTCCGCCCATGTCTAAACGTGTGCTGGCCATGGCGTTGGCGCCTTCAAAACGCGCTAGCATCTGATCAATGGGGCCGCCGGGCGCGGCTTGAACGATCATGAAGTTAAGCAGCATGATGCCGAGTAGCGTCGGTATCATCAGTAGCAGTCGGCGTAGGGTGTAACGTGCCACAGAGTGCACTCCAATCGTTATTATTTAGCCCTTCAGCGACGCCGGTGACGGCGCTGTAATTCTGCTTCACGGTCGGTATCGACCCACCAGGCATCTAAATCCATCGCGTATTTCGGGAAAGGCTCTTGATAGCCGAACTTGTCCCATACTGCAATACGCGTTTCGCCGGAGTGATAGTGGGGGATGGTGTAAAAACCCCAGCGCAGCACCCGGTCGAGCGCGCGCGTCGCCGTATCCAGTTTCTCCCGGCTCTCTGCGCTAATAATGTCCTCGATTAATGCATCCACTGCCGGGTGAGCAAGCGCCATTCGGTTACGGCTTTGCGGCGCTTTGGCGGCCTCACTACTCCAGAAGTCGCGCTGTTCGTTACCGGGGTTATTGGATTGGGGGAAATGGCTGATCACAATATCGTAATCGTAACTACGCTGGCGATTAAGATATTGGTTAATGTCCACGATCCGCATGGTGGTCTGTACACCGAGACGCGCCATATTGCGCAGCATAGGCTGTACCACACGCTCAAGACTCGCATCGTACAGCAGCACTTCTAACTGTAAGGGCTTGTCTGTTTCAGTATGAACCAGTACGCCGTCTTCCACCTGGTAGCCCGCTTCGTGCAGCAATTCGAGCGCCCGGCGTAAGCGTTCGCGCAGATCCGTCGGTTGGTCGATAGGGAGTGCATCGGTAAATATTCGCTCAGAGCGATGAGAGGCTAAAAGCTCCTCTCGATAAGGCTCAAGCAGGGCGAGTTCTTCCTCTGACGGCAGGCCATCAGCTTGCATCTCTGAGTTCTGGAAATAACTTTCGGTACGCTGATAGGCGTTATAAAAAATATTGGTATTCAGCCAGGGAAAGTCGAACGCCAGACTGAGCGCTTCGCGTACGCGCGGGTCCTGGAACTTCTCCTTACGAAGATTGAATACGAACGCCTGCATGAGCGAAGGGTTTACATCAGGCACCGTGATACGTTTTACCAAACCTTCGCGATACGCCGGGAAATCGTAGCCAATGGCCCAGGTCGCCGCACGGGCATCGGTCCTGAAGTCGGTTAAGCCCGCCTTGAATGCCTCCCAGGCAATATCCCTGTCTCGGTAATAGTCGTAAACCACGCGATCAATATTGTAGCGGCCGACATTAACAGGCAGGTCTTTACCCCAGTAGTCGTCGTCCCGCTGATATACGATGCGCCGGCCTGGGTCGACGTCACTGATGCGATAAGGGCCGGAGCCTGGGTGTGCTGTCAGTGTCGGGGCGGCAAAGCCACGGGGTTCCCAGTAGTGGCGGGGAAGGATAGGTAACTGCGTGATGATTAATGGTAATTCACGAGACTCAGTACTGCTAAATTCGAAGCGAACCTGGTGTTCATTTAGCGCAATGGCGTTATCAACATCGGCATAGTAACTGGCGTAAAAAGGATTACCCTCTTCACGCAGCAGGTTAAAGGAGAACACCACATCGTACGCGGTTACCGGCTCGCCATCTTGAAAACGTGCTTCGGGGCGGAGGTCAAACTCAATCCACTCCCGGTCAGGGTCCAAGCGGACGCCTTCCGCCAGTAATCCATACACGCTGAAGGGCTCGCCTGGATTGCTGGTCATTAACGTATCGTATATCTGGCCTACGCCGGTGGCAGGCGTGCCACGAATGATAAAGGGGTTGGTGGAGTCAAAGCTGCTGCCTACGGCGGTGTGGGTGATGGTGCCGCCCTTGGGAGCCAGTGGATTAACATGAGGGAAATAGGCAAAGTCGGCAGGTAACTCAGGGCTATCGTAAAGTGATAGCCCATGCACCGTTTGAATCGATGTATTGTTGCTTGCGACGCTATCTGCAGGCGTTAGGCTATTGCCAGCCATGATCTGCGGTTGAGGTTCAGCCTCTGTCGGTTTTGCAAAGGCTGACATACTCATGATGAAGCAGCTAACGATTAGCAGCGTCTTTACAAACACACCACGTGGCATTGGTTACGTCCCATGTGAGCAGATCTTGTCAACTCATTGCCCTGAAAGTGTCAGGAGTTGGCCTGGTTGTAAAGCATTAGGTCGATCAAGCGCATTCCAGCGTATCAAGTCATTTTGATTAACCTGGTAGCGGCTGGCAATGGCGGATAGATTGTCTCCACGTTCAACACGATGAACATTGGGCGCTTGTGTCGAGGCAAGCTCGCTAGACGTGGTTTGCGAAAGCTGAGCTAATACCTGTGTATCCGCTTCCTCAGGTACTAAAAGCGTTTGTACATTGCGGGGGTCGATGCTGCCGTTGAGCAGCCCTGGGTTGAGCTCGGCTAGCGCTGATTGGCTGACATCTAAAAGCTGTGAGGCTTGAGCAATACTTAAGGGTTGCTCCAGTTTTACTTTGGCAAAGGCTGGGTCCATGTGAATGTCTGGCAGGCTAATATCAAAGCGTTCCGGATCATTAATGATGGTCGCGATCGCTTTTAGTTTGGGAATGTACTGCATGGTTTCATGCGGTAACGATAGATCCCAATAGTCACCCGCCAGCCCCTGATTTTGTGCCTTGCGTAGAGCGCGATTAACGGTGCCCGCTCCGGCGTTGTAAGCCGCCAACGAAAGCATGATGCCGCCCTCGTACCACTGATCCGCCTGCATCTCGAGGTAATCAAGCGCCGCTGCGGTGGAAGTGAGTACGTCCAGGCGCCCGTCATAATTGCCGTTACGAACCAGACCCAACGCATCACCTGTGTTGGGCATGAACTGCCAGAGCCCCGCTGCCCCACGATGGCTACGCGCACTGGGGTCGAAGGAGCTTTCGACAAACGGAATCAAGGCGATTTCGCCGGGTAGGCCGCGATCACTCACTTGTTGAGTGATCCAGGCAAGCCAGGGCGTGGCGCGCTCAGTAATTGTGGCTATGTTTTCAGGGCCGGCGCGATAATATTCGATCCACTCATCAACGCGGGCCTGAGCGCTGGGGGGTAGTGTTAGTTCCTGCCACTGAAACGTTTGACGCAGCGCTGTCCAGGCATCCTGATGCTGAAGCTCCAGGTCTTCCCAAAAACTGGTGCGGAAAGATGTTGAAGCCGCCTGCGTTGAAGGCGTGTGCTCTGTGTAGGAAGTAGCACTATTAGAAGGGCTATATGAGAGTGCTGAGGCTTGTGAGTTAGCGGCAGCGGCCAATAACAAGCCCATAATTACCGTACTGCCAGCGCTTAATACCAAGCGCTGTCGCATCGTTCGATAGGTCATAGTTTAATTCATTTGGTTTCTGGAGCGTTCTTAAAATCGGTTCTTCCACTCACGTAGAGTGGCGAACGTCGCGAGGTCGTTGTCATTAGCTCCCTGTTCTCCTGCCGCTTGGCGTACGCTTTGGGTACCGACGCGCAGGTAGGGATTAATTTTCAGCTCGCGTCCTATTGTGCTGGGTAAGGTGGGGCGATTTAATGCCCGAGCCTTTTCACACTCACTTAAGGCATAAGTCACATCGTCATTCTCTGGGTCAGCTGCGTGGGCAAATACAAGATCCGCCTGTGTGTATTCATGAGCAGCAAAGACCAGTGTATCGGCAGGTAGTTCCGCGAGTTTGTTCAATGACGTGTGCATTTGTTCGGGTGTGCCTTCAAATAAACGGCCACAGCCTGCACAAAACAGCGTATCTCCACAAAACAGTAGTGCCGGAATACCCGGCGTATAAAAGCTAATGTGATCAAGAGTGTGCCCGGGGGTTGCCATGACATCAAATTGGCGTCCCATCACACGCACGGTGTCGCCGTCACCGACATGCTGATTAATACCCTGAATATCTGGATTCGCTGGACCAATGACATGGGGAGAGTAGCGCTTGATGAGTGTTGCCAAGCCTCCCGTATGATCATGGTGATGATGGGTAATCAGAATGGTGTCCAGCGTCAGCGACTCACGCTCTAACAGCTTGATGACAGGATCGGCCTCACCGGGGTCCACCACGCAAACGCTTTGACTGGTATCTTGTCTCAATAGCCAAATATAGTTGTCGCTAAGGGCGGGAATCGGTGTCACGCTCATCATGGGCGAGATCCTTTTAAGGGTTGCAAACCTGCTGTCATTACGCTGATAAGTACGTTGAAAAGACACATAGAAAGCGTTAAAAAGCCGTTACTTTGGAGGGAAGCGCTGTCCATGTCAAATTCGACAACGGCCGATAAGGCGATGACCAGCCGCTTGGTAAATAGCCAGGCCTACTGGAAAACGGATACTGGTCGATCACTTTGGGACGTGCAACGTGCTTGCCTGGGGCCCGTGGTTGAAAGCCGGGCGGGCAGGCATAGCCTGGAGATAAGCATGGGGCCTTCTTTGATGACCATGTCGTCGATACCGCACGCGGTCCGCTGGGTTCCAACGCTTGAATTCGCCACCAGCCCATCAACGTTGGTCTGCCCACCTGACCGTTTGGCGTTGCCTGATCGTTGTATGGATGTGGTCATCATCCACCACTGGCTAGAGCAATTGGAAAACCCTCACCACACCCTACAAGAAGCGGCACGAGTGACGGCTGACAACGGAATGCTGGTGCTCTTTGGTTTTAATCCTCTGAGCGTTAAAGGCCTGGCACATCAGTGGCGTAAACGCCGGCCCGAATTCCCTTGGAACGGGCAGTGGCACAAGCTTGGGCGACTGCGTGACTGGCTAGCATTTGTCGATTTTGAGGTCGAACGCGTAGACTATTGCTGTTTTAGAGGCTTGCTGAATGCGTCTTGCCCCGAAGGGCGAGAGGCGCTGGGGCGTCGGCATAATTTGCCTTGGGGGGAAAGTTACATGATCCAGGCACATCGCCGCCAGCAGTCGGCTTACGTCAAACGCATTAAGTTTGCGCTACAACGCCCTGTTTCCTCTTCATCGCTCGGTGCTACACGCAGAGGTAAACCGGCGCATAACCAGTCTCATCAGGATACGTAGCGCCAATACCTGTTAATAAAGGATGGAAAGATTGAGTAATCAAGCGGCCGAGCAGCTACCGCAGGTCACGGTATATACTGACGGTGCATGCCGGGGAAATCCTGGCCCTGGCGGTTGGGGGGTGGTGCTGTCTAGCGGCGAGCATGAAAAGACCTTAAAAGGTTATGAAGCTGACACCACCAATAATCGGATGGAATTAATGGCCGCCATTATGGCGCTGCGCACGCTCAATAAACCGTGTGAAATCGCGCTATGGACCGACTCTCAGTATGTTCGCCAAGGCATTACTCAGTGGATTCACAACTGGGTTAAACGCGGCTGGAAAACCGCCGCCAAGCAGCCAGTCAAGAACGCCGAGCTGTGGAAAGCGCTGCACGAAGAGACCCATCGACACAAGGTAGAGTGGCACTGGGTAAAAGGGCATAGCGGGCATCCAGGTAATGAGCGCGCTGATGCGCTCGCCAATGAAGCCATTGATGAGCACCAGCAGAGGAGAGCGTGATGCGCCAAATTATCATGGATACCGAAACGACCGGTATCGACCCCAAGGATGGCCATCGCATTGTAGAGATTGGCGCCGTTGAAATGGTGAATCGCCGTTTTACTGGGCGTACCTATCATCAATACATCAACCCTGAGCGGCATATCGACGCAGAAGTCGTGGCAATTCACGGCATTGATGATGAAAAGGTCGCAAACGAGCCAGTTTTTGCTCAAATAGCGGACGAATTCTGGGCTTTTATCGAAGGCGCAGAGCTGGTTATTCATAATGCCCCCTTCGATGTGGGCTTTATGGATCATGAGTTTGGCCGGTTAAATAAGCAGCGCAGTGGAGCGCCATTAGGTCCGGTGCGTGAGCACTGCCGCGTTCTGGATACGCTCACAATGGCCCGGGAGCTGCATCCAGGACAGCGTAATAGCCTGGATGCCCTGTGTAAGCGTTATGACATTGATAATGGCCACCGTGTGCTCCACGGGGCGTTGCTCGACTCCGAGATTCTGGCCGACGTTTACCTGGCCATGACGGGAGGGCAAACGGCATTGACGCTGGATGCTGCCACGTCTTCAGAAGAGCAGCAGGCCGATACGTCAAATGAAGGCCTATCGGTTCAGCGGCTAACGCTTACACCCGGTCAGTTGCGTGTCATCCGTCCAAGCGCACAAGAGCACGCCGCTCATCAGGCAAAATGCCAGGCACATAAGCTGAATTGGTTTGAGGAACGTGATCACAATGCTTAGGCGTGAGATTCCCCACCATGTACGTGAAGGGCGCGTTGTTCGTCTATCGCGCAGCCAACTGGCGCCAGCCCCTCTATCGGGCGACCAGGAGCTGACGCCGCTTCAGCCTTATCAGCCTTGGACTGAACAAATGCAGCCGTTGTGTTACTGGAATGACGAGCCAGTAGCGCTATGGGTTGATAAAGAGCCAGGTGATGACTGGATTGATGGGCGCCAATGGATGGCAGACCTGCCCAGCGGGTGGTTTAGCTTGATTTCTACCGCGCTTCAGGTTGGCGCATGGCTTGAGAATCACCGCTTTTGCGGACGTTGTGGCGCTGCGGCGACGAGGCTTGAAGCTGAATTCGCCATGCACTGTAATGCGTGTGGGCATCGCAACTACCCACGCATTTCACCGTGTATTATCACTCTGGTCACCAGTGGTGAGGCGATGCTGTTAGCACGAAGCCCACGTTTCCCGCCAGGACGCTACTCGACCCTGGCAGGCTTTATTGAACCGGGTGAGTCAGCTGAAGAGGCTGTCCATCGTGAAGTGTTTGAGGAAGTGGGTGTACATGTTGATAAGCTGCGCTACCACCAAAGTCAGGCATGGCCATTCCCCCATTCACTGATGTTTGGTTTTTTTGCTGAAGCGACCACGCGGCGTATTAATATCGATGGGGTAGAGATTAGCGATGCGGCCTGGTTTTCGCCGCGGCAACTACCTTCGTTGCCGCCGCCGTACTCCATTTCACGTGAACTGATTGAAACGCATTTGGCTAAATGGCGTGAGTAAGCCACTAACAACCTTGCTAAAAAAGTTCACGGCGAGCGTTTAGTTGGGGAACAGGCTGGTGAGTTTGGTGGCTAGCATTACGTTACCGGTTGCTTTTAACTTGCCAGTCATAAAGGCGGTCATGCCATTGATATCACCGGTCATAATACCCTTGAGGGTATCTGTGCCCATGCTCAAGCTGACCGAAGGGTCATCATGTTCGCCTTCCTGAACATCCAGAGCGCGATCCTTGATAACAAGGTAGTGGTCACCCGCATCTTCAAAGTGAAATTGAAATACTTCGTCCATACCCTCAGCCGCATCCGGATTAAAGCGTGCTTTCAACTTATCAAGCGTGCTGTTTGACATAACTATCTCTCTAAAGGCGGTAAAATATATAAATGGGTCATCAATGACCCGATGAATGTGAATGAGAGTATTTTAAACAATCGTTTAGTTCAAGCCGTGCGAACGGATATTGAACGATAGTGCTAAACCTTGGCAGGAGCGTATATGTGAGTGAATGGATAGCAGGAATGGGCACCTTTCTGGTGCAAGCGACGATGGTTGTTGGATTGCTGGGAGGCGTCGCCTTGCTGATCTTGCGCAGCAAAGCAACTCAAGAAAGTGATCTTCGGTTGCATATTGAGCCACTCAATGAGCAGCGTCAGTCGCGTAATCGCCGTCTTCGCATGGCTGCCACTGAGCAGGGCGCGCGTAAAAAGATGCTTAAGGGGTTTCGCCAGGAAGACAAAAGTCGTCAAAAAACAGCGAAAAGCAAAGAGGCTACTCCATCAAAGAACAGAGTATGGGTGCTGGATTTTCACGGTGATATCAAAGCTTCTCAAACGGAGCTTTTCGCTCAGGAAGTATCGGCCATTATTGATGTCGCTGAGCCCAATGACGAAGTAGTGGTACGTTTGGAGTCTGCTGGGGGGCTTGTGCATGCCTATGGATTGGCTGCCGCACAACTGGATAGGCTGCAAAGCGCGGGTCTTACTACCACCGTGTGTATCGATAAGGTGGCGGCCAGCGGCGGATATATGATGGCCTGTACGGCTCAGCATATTAAAGCTGCGCCGTTTGCGGTAATCGGCTCAATTGGTGTGGTCGCTCAAGTGCCGAACATTCACCGCCTTCTTAAACGTCATGATATTGACGTTGAGCTACTTACGGCGGGTAAGTACAAGCGCACGCTAACGGTGATTGGTGAGAATACCCAGGAAGGCCGTGAAAAATTTGTAGAAAACCTAGAAAATACTCATCGCCTGTTTAAGGACTACGTGAGTAGCCACCGCCCTGAAATGGATATCGATACCCTGGCAACAGGGGAAATTTGGTACGGCAGCGAAGCCGTTGTCAATCAGTTGATCGATAGCCTGGGCACCAGTGAGGCGTATCTGGTTGAACGAATGGCCGACGCCAATGTATACCATGTGCGCCTTGAAGCGCCGAAAACTATCAGCCGCAAAATAGGCTTGGCGGTCTCGGCGGGTGTAGAAAACGCCGCGCTAAAGGCTCTCAGCATGCTGGAGGCCTCCGGCTGGCAGCGTCGGTAGTCCCTAAAAACAGTGCGTTTTTTACGTTGTATAGTGCTGCGCCAGGGTGTCTAAAATTGCCTTGGCGCTGTCGCTACGCAAGGAGTAATAAATGGTTTGTGACTCACGTCGTGTATTGACCAGCTCATCCCTGCGTAAAATAGCCAGATGCTGCGAAAGCGCCGATTGGCTCAGTGAAAGCTGCTGATTAATCTGCGTGACCGAAAGCTCCTCCTCGGCCAGTAAGCAGAGTATTTGTAGGCGTTTTTCATTCGCCAAGGCTTTTAATAAATTCGTAGCTGATACAAGGTTTTGGCAGTTATTTTCGAGCAGACATGCAGCGGCGCTTGAGGACGCAGACATCATAATCTCCTTGCCTACACTGGACGGGAAGCGGTCATTTTTAGTGTTTATACATGCATTTTTATCAATTGTTATGCCATCGCCGCAGTGCAACGATGATTAATTTAATAATCGGTAATTTAGTGAGTTTTGTCCAAATCTTCATTTAACGGTTAATCAATGATAACGCTGGCTCTTTAACGTCTTCCCTGGCCCATTGTCCGTCTTTAGCCGATAGTATGAGGGTGAGTACGGCAATTACTTTATAGAGTAGGAGCTATTCAATGCTACTTCGATAATACAATAAAGACAGGGTCATTATGAGCCGCTACCAAGAATCCTACCTGCAAGCGAACAGTCAGCCCGAACACTTCTGGGCTGAGCAGGCCAAACGCCTGCCCTGGTTTACGCCACCTACACGGATTCTTACCTATGATGACCAGCAGCATGCTCGCTGGTTTAGCGATGGTGAGATCAACATCTGCTATGCCGCGCTCGACCACCATGTTGAGCAGGGCCGAGCGGAACAGCCTGCTATTTACTGGGATTCACCCGTAACGCATGCCAAGGCAACGTTAACCTACCGGCAACTGCGTGATCAGGTAGCCTACTTTGCCGGTGCGCTTTCCGAACTTGGCGTAAAAAAAGGGGATCGAGTGGTGATTTATATGCCCATGATTCCTGAAGCCTTGGTCGCGATGTATGCCTGTGCGCGGCTTGGGGCCGTCCATTCCGTCGTTTTTGGCGGTTTTGCGCCTCATGAGCTTGCGGCAAGAATCGAGGATGCTGAACCCAGCGTGGTGGTTGCTGCCTCCTGTGGTGTTGAGGTAGATAAGGTCATTCCCTATAAGCCAATCATTGACCAGGCGCTGGCATTAAGTACTCACCAGCCGAATGCCTGTGTGATTTATCAGCGTGACATAGCACCGGCTACCTTGGGCGAGCGTGATTATGACTGGAAGGATTTAGTGGCCAGCGCCGCCTTTGCCGAATGTGTTCCCGTAAAAGGGACCGATCCCCTGTATATCTTGTACACCTCAGGCACGACGGGAAAACCCAAAGGTGTGGTACGGGATACTGGCGGTTATGCGGTGGCGCTTGAGTACTCGATGGAGGCAATTTACGCCCTGGAGCCTGGCGACGTATTTTTTACTGCCTCAGATGTGGGGTGGGTGGTAGGCCACTCCTATATTGTTTACGCCCCGCTACTGCGAGGCTGTACCAGCGTTGTTTATGAAGGCAAACCGGTCAATACACCCGATGCGGGTAGCTTCTGGCGCATTATTGAGGAATACAACGTCAAAAGCTTCTTTACCGCGCCCACGGCTTTTCGGGCAATTAAAAAAGCGGATCCGGATGCCGCGCTGTTTTCCCGGTACGATATCAGTAGCTTGAAGTACGTGTTTGTAGCGGGTGAGCGACTTGACCCGCCTACATTTCATTGGCTGGATGATCTGCTGGATGTGCCGGTGATTGATCACTGGTGGCAAACCGAGACAGGCTGGCCGATTGCTGCTAACCAACCAGGCCTGGCAACCATGCCTATTAAAGCGGGGTCGGCGACCTTGCCGGTGCCTGGATTTAATGTACAGGTGTTAGGCCGCGACGGCGAACCCGCAGCACCCATGGAGCAGGGGAGTGTGGTTATCAAGCAACCGATGCCGCCTGGGTGCCTGGTGGGCATTTGGCATGACCCCCAGCGTTTTCACAGCGCTTATATGGCGGCGTTTCCGGGTTACTACTTAACTGGCGACGGCGGCTACTTCGATGAAGAGGGTTATCTGTTCATTATGGGGCGCACCGATGACGTGATCAATGTGGCAGGGCATCGGCTCTCCACCGGAGAAATGGAGGAGGTGGTGGGGGCGCACCCTGCGGTGGCTGAATGTGCGGTGATTGGCATCCACGATATGCTGAAAGGACAAATCCCCCTTGGCCTGGTGATTCCCAAGGATGGATTTAACGGCGATGAAATAGCGCTTGAAAATGAGCTGATCGCGCGTGTCCGTGAGTATATTGGTCCTATCGCATGTTTTAAGCAGGTGCTGGTGGTCAACCGTTTGCCGAAAACCCGCTCTGGAAAAATATTGCGAAAGCTATTGCGCACGATTGCAGATGGGAAGGCGTTTGGGATCCCCTCCACCATTGATGACCCGGCAAGCCTGGAGGATGTGCGTATCGCCATGTGTGAACGCGCTATCGGCGATGCCGATAAAGCAACGCCGAGTGATTGAGTCAATTAAGTGCTGACAGGCAGGGTGGCGACTTTTAATGTAGTTAAGAACGCGTATAATGCGCGGCCAGCAGCGCTATGCGCTTTCTTATGAGGGTTCCCTAACCCCTCTTGGCTTGTAAAAAAAGGTCATTTTGCATGTTTGCACTAAGTGATACGCAGTACCGCCGTTGCCTCGTGGTAATGGTCGCCTTCCATATCGGCATTATTGCTGCCAGTAACTACCTTGTTCAGCTGCCGTTTACGCTCTTTGGGTTCCATACCACTTGGGGAGCGTTTAGTTTTCCATTTATCTTTCTGGCCACTGACTTAACGGTCCGCCTTTTCGGCAAAAATGCTGCACGCGCCATCATCTTGCGCGTGATGTTGCCCGCTCTGGTCGTGTCGTATGTTGTGTCGGTCGTATTTCCGCGAGGCAGTTTTGCCGGGTTTGAAGCACTTGGCGAGTGGAATGTGTTTGTGGCGCGCATTGCGCTGGCAAGCTTTCTTGCGTATGTCATAGGGCAGTTACTGGACGTGCAGGTATTTGATCGCTTGCGTCAATTGGCCTGGTGGGTAGCGCCGGTATGCTCGACGGTGCTTGGCAATCTTGCTGACACTTACGCGTTCTTCTCCACCGCATTCTATAACAGCCCTGACGCCTTTATGGCCGCAAACTGGCTAGAAATTGCTGCGGTGGACTATGCCATAAAGCTCGCCATCAGCCTGCTGTTCTTTTTACCCTTATACGGCTTGCTGCTTGCCTGGTTGACGCGCCGTTTAGTGGTTTGGACGGGGCATACCGACCTATCTCCGCGTACGGTTTAATAATGTACGGCTAATCGTTGTTGCTTAACAATGACGGCCTTGTTGACAATCACCTGATTAATCAACGCTTAGGGAGTTTACATGACTGATGCTGCCACGGTGGACCTTCACTATCTGGACATGGAGAGTGAAGGAACTCCCGATGCGACACCGCTTGTGGTGATTCATGGCTTAATGGGTAGTGCCGACAACTGGCGCTCCCATTTGAAAGTCTGGCAGCGTTCGCGCCGCGTCATTGCCGTGGATTTACGTAACCATGGTCGTTCACCGCATAGCGATGATATGCGTTATGCCACGATGGCCCAGGACGTCATTGCACTGCTCGATAGTCTCTCTATTACTCAGGCGCATGTGCTTGGCCACTCCATGGGCGGTAAAGTTGCTATCAGCCTTGCAAGGCTGGCGCCCCAGCGCGTAGTGACGTTGACAATAGGCGATATCGCCCCGGTCGTTTATGAGCATGGCCATGATGATGTTTTTGCGGCCCTTAAGCGTGTTAGAGAAGGCCGGCCAAAAAATCGTCGTGAAGCCGATGAGCTGCTGGCTGAACACGTTGATTCGCGATCTACACGGCTATTTCTGGCGACCAACTTAGCGCGTACTGAAGAAGGCGAGTTGGGGCTACGCATAGGGCTGGATGAGATTCAGCGAGGGTATGACGATATTATGGACTTGCCTGCGGGAGAAGCCCCTTACGAAGGCCCGACGCTCGTGCTTCGCGGCGCCCAGTCGCACTATGTGACGGACGATATGCTGCCTGCCTTGCGTGAGATGATGCCCCAGGCGCGCGTAGTAACGCTTAAAAACGCAGGTCACTGGCTTCACGCAGAGCAGCCTGAGGCGTTTCAGCAAGCCGTTGAGGCCTTTTTGGAACACCATGAGCGCTAGGCTGCTTGAAAACAGTGCCTGCACTTAACAGGTCTTAATGATAAGCCCCCGCTACGAGTTTCTCCTGAACAATCAGCGCTCCCGGATTAAAGAGTGTAAGGGTCAATGGCCAAACGTGATGTGGGCAGTTCAGCGTCTATTAGCCCTTGCTGTAAAAGATACGTTTCAAACGTTGCATAACGGCGTGCGTTCAAGGTAGCAGGGCTTAATGCGATCCGGCGTAGAATATCCGGCCAGGCGTTGGCATTGGTTGCGTTATCAAGAATGGGGTGAGCACCAATCAGCGTTTCCCAAGCGGACTCCGGATTTTCCACCATCCAGTTGCTGGCTTCTTCTAACGCCACCAAAAAACGCGACCACGTATCGGCTTTTTTGGCTAATGAGTTGCTATTGGCCACTACAATTAGCCCATCATGGCGTGGAATGCCCAGCTCGTTATAGCGCACGGTGTGCGTGGCAATGCCGTTTGAGGCTAATTGCTCGGGCAGAAAATGATAAAAGCCGTCAGCAATGGCATCTATGCTCTCTTCAGTAAACGCATTGACCACATTAAAATGAACGCTTTGGGGCGCTAAAAATGTATCGGTTTGGCGTACGGAGCGCGGCACGAGCTTGGGAACCAGCAAGTTGGCACCTTCTCGGGTGTTGTAGCCATAATGAAGCCCGGCCAGGTGCGTCGCATTTTCCGGTTGAGCGTCGCCAGTGACAATGACGGCGTTAAGCGGCGTTTCAATCAGTGTCGCAATGCGCGTGATGGGAGCATCTTCGTGGGCAAGTAGATGCAGCAATGGCTGGCGCGTTAACGCTAAATCCACTTCTCCCGCTGTCAGCAGCTTTATGGCGATCGCAGGGTCCGCCGGTGTTTGAAGCTCCACTTCCAACCCCTGTGCGCTAAACAGGTCTCTCGTTTGCGCAACGACCAAGGCCGCATGCTGAGGACTAAGATACCAGTCCAGCATTAAACGCACGCTTTTCAATGGCGGCGGCTCAAGCGGAGCCGGAGGTGTTAGCGCCGTAGTGGGCACTTCATCAACAGCATCACTGTCAACGGATAGCCACAGCATGTCAGGAATCATAATGTCACTTTCAAGAGAAAGCGGTGTCTGATCCTCCTTCGGCGTGTCTTGTTCTGCATAAGCTAATGAATATGCGAAAAATAAACAAAAAATCACCATCAAAAAGCGTAAGTGCCTATAACCAGAAAGGCAGCATGACATAATCATAACTCCTGATATCGAGATGCGGAGTTTATCCCTGACAAACGGTGCGTGACTAGCCTTGAACGTGTTGGTCTGCTGAGTTCGCACAGTAAATTTACCGGTAGCATGCAATAATAGTGTGGCATTGATGTAGAGACGGAGAGACATGGACGGAATTTACACCTTCTTTTTAATTGGTGGTTCTCTAATGGCACTGAGCATTTTGGCGAGCCGACTCTCGTCAATGGTTGGTGTGCCACTTCTGCTCATCTTCCTGGGGCTAGGTATGCTGGCAGGGGAGGAAGGCGTTCTTGGCGTTGCCTTTGACGACTACTCAATGGCGTTCACAATTGGCCACCTCGCGCTTGCCATGATTCTGCTTGATGGCGGTTTACGTACGCGCCTTAAAACGTTCCGGGTAGGTTTTAAGCCGGCACTTTCGCTGGCGACTTTCGGGGTTTTTATCACCAGTGCGGTCGTGGGTATGATCGCTATGTGGGTGTTTGATTTAACGCTGGTGCAAGGGTTATTGGTGGGCGCTATTGTGGGTTCCACCGATGCTGCCGCCGTTTTCTCAATGCTTAGCGGTCGTGGCGTGAACCTCAACGAGCGGGTAGGGGCAACGCTTGAGATCGAATCGGGCACCAACGACCCAATGGCGATTTTTCTGACCTTAATGCTGGTAGAGCTTTTGGTCGGTGATATGGGCGGGGTATTTGAGACTCTGACCTTCTTTGTTTCTCAATTTGGTATTGGCTTGATTGTCGGCATTGGCGGTGGTTGGCTAAGCGCCAAGCTGCTCCGCTGGCTGGATTTAGCGCCTGGCCTTTATGCCATGCTGGCATTGGCGCTGGGCTTTAGCGTTTTCGGGCTTACCAGTGTGCTGGGAGGCAGTGGCTTTCTGGCGATTTACCTGGCAGGCCTGATGATCGGCAATCAGCCTGGCCGACACCTCAACTTTATTCTTCCCGTGCACGATGGCCTGGCGTGGTTAAGCCAGATTGGCCTTTTCCTGGTGCTGGGGCTTCTGGTAACACCCAGCCAGCTGTGGGACGTTGCATTACCCGCAAGCCTGGTTGCGCTGGCACTGATCTTCATTGCGCGCCCTTTGGCGGTATTAATTACCATTAAGCCATTTTTTAAATTTCGCTGGCGTGAAACCTTTTTTATCGCTTGGGTAGGCTTAAGGGGAGCAGTGCCCATTGTGCTGGCCATTTTCCCCGTCATTGGTGGGGTAGAAAATGCGTCACTTTACTTTAACGTCGCCTTTGCGGTTGTGTTGTTGTCTCTATTGATACAAGGCGGCTCGCTCACGTTGGCAGCCCGATTATTAAAAGTGGAGGTGCCAGTAGGCACAACGCCTAACCGCCGTGGGCCGCTGGGGATTTTGCCAGATAACGATTTTGAGATGTTTGTTTACGTGGTCGAAAATCGGGACCTAGAAGATGTGCCCATCCGGCTGCTGCGCTTCCCATCGGGTGCGTTGATTTCAGCGCTGTTTCGTAATCACACCATGCTGCATCCCAAGGGCAGTACCCGGCTGAAATTAGACGATGTCATCTGCGTGATAGGACGCACAGAAGATCTTTCTGCGCTAAACCGCTTATTCAATGGCGACGCTGGCCTCAAGCATGAGCGTGCGTTCTTTGGTACTTTCACGCTAGAGGGCGACGCACTTATGCAGGACGTTGCTCAAGCATATGGCTTAACGCTAAGCCCGGGGGAGCATAGTATGACCCTCGCCGAGTTCGTCGCACTGCGCGTGGGTGGGCATCCTGTAGTGGGTGATGATGTGGATTGGCATGGTATTCACTGGGTCGTCAGCGAAATGGAAAAGGGCACGATTACCCGTGTAGGCCTGCGATTGTATTAATTGGGCTAGAAGGTATTGACTTCCAAGGGAATACTGCTATTATACGCACCCATAAGCCGGAGGGATGGCAGAGCGGTTGAATGCACCGGTCTTGAAAACCGGCATAGGTTAATAGCCTATCCAGGGTTCGAATCCCTGTCCCTCCGCCATTTTTTAAAAAGCCCGTAAAGTCAATGACTTACGGGCTTTGTTTTTTTGTATTCTAACCACAGTTTCTAACCAAAACTGTATGGCTCTATTCAGGCATATGCCGGTTTTTTCAGTTAGGCAAGGCCTAGCCCTTGCTCCTGTCCAGAAAAGCCTCTCAAAGCCGTTTTGGAGCGATTGAGAAGGGAAGCCAGTGCTTTGGTCATCTCATGCTAAACGTTTTGGTCTTACCCTCTTTTAATCTGCGATTTTCTTTTGCATACTTTCGGTTTTTTGTCAAGAGTCTTTCGTTTTCACTTTTGAGAAAGTTATTTTCCTTTTCTTTTTCATGCTTGTATCGCTCATACTCTTCATGAATGCGATTTCTAAACCTCAATAACTCTTGGTTTCTGTCTTGTAGCCTTCTAACTTTCTCATTAGCAATTTTGGCTTTTTTCTCAGCTTCTTCCGTAGCTTTAACCTGAGATCCTTTCCTCAGCCTTTGGCATTCAAACTTCCATATTTTGGCAGACTTTGCCATCTTTCTTACTCTTTCCCTTGTCTTTTTGACGTATTCATCTCTGCCAAACAATGGCGGTTTTTCTATTTTTGGAAGCTTAAGCTTTTCTTGCTTAGATTCGTTTACGGCTTGGTAATAGGTCTTTATGTCTTGATGTTTTGCTACACTTTTTTCTTCGCCCCTAACTAGCCCAAATTGTGTCATTGCTTTTGCATAATCGGTTTGAAGTATTGAATGATTTTTTCTGTCTCCCCCAATTAAATCTTTAGCAGAAAGTCTTCCATCTTTTGTTATTGGAACCACATGAGCATGTATGTGGGGGGAGGACTCATCCATATGTAAAACTGCACTGGCTAAGTTGGCTTCTCCATACTTTTCTGTAAGCCATTTAATATTTTCCTCTTGCCACTTATTAAACTGGTCTTGTGTGGCTTTTTCAAACCATTCAGGAGAAGCCGTAAGTATGAACTCAATAGCTCGCACACTGTCTTTACGAACTCTTGCATTGAAGGCTCCTGCCTCAATCCTGTCAGCCACCATACGGTGCAGAAGGTTAGTTTTACCACCAACTAGAACTTGGTTGAGGTTTAGTCTCGAGGGGTCTGCATTGGGGGTATCTCGAAGCCTGAATGTATGCGACCCGCTTCCCGCTACATCTTGAATTGTCTTTAATTTTTTCGTTCTTAGTATTGCATAATTAGCCATTCCTTGGCCCTCCTATATTATTTGTTATTTTTAGGACCATCCATTGGTCCCTCCCGCGAAGCGGGCTCATCGCACAGAGTGCGACCTAGCTTGCTAGGTGGAGTGAGTCCACCTTGATAAGGTGCAAGCAGACCTGGATTATATCCACCTTGATAAGGTGCAAGCAGACCTGGATTATACAGTTTTTCTCATTTCCTCTTTGAACTCAGCTTCTTTATAAAAACTTTAATTTTTAGATTTCTCGTCTCATCATGATTCATAAATATTCCCCTTCTCCAATTTTTTCCAGATATTCTTTTTTAACTTTTTCCTCTTCGTCTAATTCTTGAATTGCCTTCTTTCTCTCTTCCTCTCTGTATTTTTCGGTTATATCTCCTCCCCAGTTATCACCTCTTACTATCCGGTTGAACGGGGATTTTTTCATCTGTATTTCAGATTTTTTAACTTCATACTCTTCACTTGGGCCTCTAAATAACAAGTCAAAGTGAACAATGAGGTCTTTAGTGTCTTCTAAGACACCCATTTCTTTTAGTTTTTTTATTGATCTGCTTACTTGAGGGCGAGACATTCGGCATAATTCTGCAATATCTTTTTGCCTTACTGTGACCCTATTGTAATAATCCAGGTGCCCAAGTAAGCATAAAAAGACCAGATAATCAGAACCACCTAGTTTCATTTTTCCTAACTTGTTATAGAGTGATTTATTTTCTGCATTCATTCCTTCTCCTTTGAGATTTCTTATCTTTCTATCAATATCGTCATGTAGATTGATAACCTTATTAAACAGCCCTTTGAACCCGCCCGGTTCCTCCAAGCTAGATAAAAAGCTGGCTGAGTAAACTTTGATTTTCTTTTTCTTCATGGTATAATGTCCTCTTGTTTATATGCTTTAAAATTAAAATATTAAATACAGCAAATGTTAATTATAACATAAAGTTAGCAAATAAGAAACTTAAAGTTTCATCTTGTTAACTTTTTTATGCTTATGCAGGAGGGAACTTAAGTGCCTAAAGGAAAAGATGTCAGGCCTGCCAAGTGGTCTAGAATATTGGATTTATATGATGATGGAATATACTCAGCTATATGGGGAAGCTTTGATGGCTCTGCCTTAAGAAGGCTTGGAGTACGTTGGAATGGCCAAGGAAGTGATATAGGCTACCCTTCGCAAGGCGGTAATTCACTTTGGTATGCAGAGCCGGATTTTCTCGTTCTTCCTGTTCTTTTTAAGTTACTTGAGGCTTCTTTATCAGATAGCCAAAATATTAACAACGAGCAGGTGGAAAACATCCATACTGCTATTTATGAGGTTTGTAAAAACAAAAGGGAAAAAGTATGAATATAGCCAAATTGTTTTGTGTTGGTGCTGCGTCTTTCCTGGTGGGATGTTCTGCAAAAGCAGATGTTTCATGTAGTGATCAAAATATCACAGAAACAGTTATGAATATTACAGTTTCAGAGCTAAGAGAACAGCTTTTTAAAGTTTATCTTTATAGTGAGCTCGGTGGATTGCCAAAGATTGCTGCCAACATGACTTATGATGAGTATAAGTCTATGGAACCAAATGAGGTTCAAGCC
>NZ_JBQSVC010000026.1:0-56919 GCF_052376035.1 Halomonas sp. AOP7-E1-9 | reverse complement strand
GGGTAACATCGATGTCATCGAGCAAAGCTTGGGCGGCGGAGAGTAAACGCTCGCCGGTCGCCGCAATCTCGACGTCAGTACGCGTCAACATTGCCAGTGTGGGGATGTCCCGCTGCGGCGCGTCACTGTCACGATAAAGACGCAGAGTGGCTTCTAGAGCGGCCAGGGTCAGCTTGTCCAGGCGCAGGGCACGTTTTAATGGATGGCGCTTGATCGTATCGATAAGGTCACGGCGGCCAACAATGATGCCTGCCTGCGGGCCGCCCAGTAGCTTGTCGCCGCTAAAGGTGACGACATCGGCTCCGGCGGCGATTGCCTCGCGAGGTTGCTCTTCATGAGGCAGGCCAAGCGCGGAGAAGTCGGCTAGTGCGCCGCTGCCCAGGTCAACCATGAAGGGGACTCCCTGCGCGTGTGCAATACTCGCCAGTTCGCGCTCGGGCACGCTCTTGGTAAAACCGGTGATGGCGTAGTTGGAGGTGTGTGCCTTGACGATCAACCCGGTGCTCTCGCCCATAGCGGCCTGGAAATCCTTGGCATGGGTGCGGTTGGTAGCGCCTACCTCATGCAGCCGACAGCCCGCCGCGGCCATGATGTCGGGCATGCGAAAGGCACCGCCTATCTCAATCAACTCGCCGCGTGATATGACCGCCTCGCGGCCATTGGCCAGAGCGCTCAGGGTCAGAAGTACAGCGCCAGCGTTATTGTTGACCACGGTGGCTGCTTCGGCGCCAGTCAGCTCGCAAAGCAAGGGTTCCACTAGGCGGTCGCGGTCGCCACGGCCGCCGCTCTCCAGATCATACTCAAGCGCCATGGGATGGCGGGCGGCTTGAACCATGGCCACAATGGCGGGCTCGGCAAGTGGCGAGCGGCCGAGGTTGGTATGAATCACCGTACCGGTCAAATTGAACACGCTGCGGCTATTAGGCCGTACCAGCTGCTCCAGGCGTTCAAGCACTCGGGCAGTGAGTGTATTGATAGAGAGGGCGGCAAGTTGATGCTCGGTAAGCTCCGAACTCCCCGCAAGGCGAGAGCGCTCGCTCTCAAGGGTCAGGCGGATGGCCTGCCTGACCAGGCGCCCACCATGGCGCTGCTGGGCTTGCTGCAGAGTGGGGTGGGTCAGCAGAGTGTCTACGGCGGGCAGGCTGCGTCGAACGTCCATTGTTGTTTTCAATCCATGCCGGGATTCAAATCCCAAGGTATAGCATGGCTGAGCGCGGGTCGTCCATGGTCGCTCGGGGATGCCCTTATTCGCCAACGATCAGCAGCGGGTTGAAGCCGCTACGAAAATACTGCTTTTCCTCAGCAAGCAGAAGATCCAGCGCCAGGCTCGCAAGGTCATCAGCGAGGGGTTCAGCATGTGCATCGAGCTCATGTGGCATGATTTTGAGATAGGAGTGACAGTCGCCACAGGTCTCGGCCTGAGTAGGAAGCAGGCGCTCGCCGCTCTCGTCCTCAAGGCTCAGGTAGTCAAGCTTACCGCTCTGATCGCAGACACTGCACTTGGAGCGCTCCAGATACCACTGTGTCGCGCATAGCCCACACTGCAGGTAACGCACCCCGCTGCGTTTAGAATCGATCTGGATGATGCTTGCCACCGGCAGTGAGCCGCAACAGGGGCAGATCGAACGGGCCTCGGCGGAGGGGCGCTTTGGCGGTTGGGGCAAGGTGCGTGCCAAGCGCAGCCAGGCCACTTGCAACGCTGCCGCTACCAAGGGCATCAGCCCACGGCTTGCTTCAGGGCCGGGACGCGCTTCCAGCACTTCCTGGGCAAGGCGGTCGATTTCCTCCCTGGGCAGCTTACGCAGGGTGTCGAGCAACGGCCGCTGCGCCTCACCGACATGCAAATCGAGGCCATCGAGAAGTGCTGCGAGTTCACTATGAAAATCGATGTCGCGGCAAATCGCTTGGGCACCCAGCGGCGGCATGCCGTGCTCAAAGGCCAGCGCAAAGGCGCCCGGCTCGGGCAGCCACGCTGGGGTATTGTGCTCGAGTGCCCGCTGCTGTGCTTGGGAGAGCTGTGCCATAAAGGCCAGAAAATCACGCAGCGGTTCGATACGCTCGGAGAGGCCACGCAAGCGCTGTGCGCGCTGGGCAAAGTGCTCCTGCTCGGGCAGCACCACGGAGGGGGGATCAATAACGCCCATCGGGGCATTGCCATATGCGTGATTCACTTGGGCTCCTCTCTTGTCATGGTCGTGTGCGGCTGCTTGGTCATCTCGCGCTCCTTGCGCTCTTTGTCCATTTCCTCCTCGTACCATAAATCATGATGATGTTTCGCCCAAGGCTTGCTGACCCGGCCACGAATCATGGCGGTGAACGACCCCTTCACCCAGATACCCGAGTAAATGTGGATGATCAAGGTAATGATCGCGAGAAAAGCCACATAAGCATGCCCAACGGCGGCCAACCGACGTAGTGTGATGGGGACGGCATCGGCAAAGTAGGGTTGCCAGATGAGCAGACCGGTTACCAGCAACAATGGCACGCAGAGCACCATGATCCAGTAAACGAGCTTCTGCCCGGCATTGTTCTTACCTACCGGCGGCAGACGCTCGTCATGATTACTCAGCACGTCCTTGATCTGCTTGAGCCACTGAATGTCATGGCGCTTGATCAGGCTCACCTTGAAGAAGCGGATCACCATGATCACGAAAAATAGCGTCATACACAGCCCAATATACGGGTGCAGGATGCGCGTCATGATCGGGCCGCCGAACAGACCGGTTAACGACCAGAAGAAGGGGTGAAAAAAGGGCAGCCCACTGAGCACCAGCATCACGAAGCTGATCGCGACGAGCCAGTGATTGATGCGTGAAAACGTATCATATCGCAGGATGCCTGGGTCGGATTTGGCATGCGGTTTCGGCTCATTCATGGCTGTTTCTCCTCAGGCTCCTCGTCCTCCACTCCTTCTTCCACCTCTTCCGGTGTTTCCTTGGGGCCTGCGGTGAGGTAGTGGAAGAACCCGGCAAATGCGGCAAGCCCGATAGCTGCTGAGGCCAGCGGCTTGGGTATACCTTTCCAACCCTCGACCAGAGGACTGATGCGCGGGTCCTTGGGCAAGCCGCTGTAGATCTCCGGTTTGTCGGCATGTTGCAGCACGTAGATCACATGGGTGCCACCCACCCCTTGAGGGTCATAGATACCGGCATTTTCAAAGCCGCGCCCTTTGAGAAAATCGGTGCGCGTCTCAGCGAGATCGAGCATATCCTCCTTGGTGCCGAACATGATCGAACCGGTAGGGCACGATTTTACACAGGCTGGTTCCAGGCCATGAGAGACACGATCAGAACACAGTGTGCATTTATAGGCCTTGGAATCCTTTTTCGAAATCCGTGGAACATCAAAAGGGCAGCCAGTGACACAGTAGCCGCAACCGATGCAGTGCTCGGAGTTGAAGTCAACGATGCCGTTGGCGTATTGGACGATAGCGCCAGGTGCCGGGCACGCCTCAAGGCAGCCCGGTTCGGCGCAGTGCATGCAGTTGTCCTTTCGGATCAGCCACTCCAGGTTGCCTTGCTCGTTCTCGTGCTCGTTGAAACGCATTACCTGCCAGGAGTCGGGCGTAAGGTCAGTCGGGTTGTCGTATTCACCCACGCATTCACCCACCTCGTCACGCAAGTCGTTCCACTCAGAGCATGCCACCTGGCATGCCTTGCAACCGATGCAGCGGGATACATCAATCAGCTTGGTGACAGTTTCAACGCTGCCGCTTCGCCTTTGAGGCGAAGGTACTGAGGTCGCTGAGCGGGCGATGATATTCTGCGAGTTGATTTGTTCCCCACGCATGCTCTCCTCCTTGCGTTATAGCTTTTCGACCCGTACCAGGAACGACTTGAACTCCGGCGTCTGGGTATTGGCGTCACCTACAGAGGGCGTCAGCGTATTGGTCAGGTGAGCCTGCCTGGTTTCGCCCAGATAACCCCAGTGAATCGGGATGCCTATCTGGTGCACCGTATGTCCCGCTACCTGCAATGGACGAATGCGTTTGGTCACCACCGCCACCGCTTCGATATGGCCGCGCTTGGAGCTGACGCGGACTCGGTCACCTTTAACAATGCCCAGTTCGTTGGCCAGAGTTTCGCCAATCTCCACGAATTTTTCCGGCTGGGCGATGGCGTTCAAGCGGTTGTGCATCGTCCAGTAGTGGAAGTGTTCAGTGAGGCGATAGGTAGTCGCCGCATGCGGAAACTCCTCGAAGGTGCCGAAATTGGCTCGATCCTGCTCGAACACCCGCGCCCCTGGATTGTTCTTGGCCAGCGGATTGTTGGGGTGCATCGGATTATTGGCGATGGGTGTTTCAAACGGTTCGTAGTGTTCCGGGAAAGGCCCTTCGACCATACGGTCACGGGCAAAGAACTGCCCTCGCCCCGTCTGGTTCATGATGAAGGGGCCCTGAGCTTCTGTCGGTGCGGATTCCACCGGGAAGTCGGGAACGTCATTACCCACCCAGCGATTGCCGTTCCACCAGACAACCGCCTTGCGCTCAGCCCACGGCGCGCCGTCGGGACGTGCGCTTGCCCGGTTGTAGAGTATTCGCCGGTTGGCCGGCCACGACCAGGCCCAGCCCAGCGTCTGGCCGACGCCGTAGGGGTCGGAGTTGTCGCGGCGGGTCATCTGGTTACCTTCATCGGTCCAGCAGCCGGCAAATATCCAGCAACCGCTCGCCGTGCTGCCATCGGCACGCAGCATGCCGAAGTCCTCGATCTGCTCGCCCGCCCGGCAGACAATATTGCGCTGTTCATCAACCACGTCTTCGAGTGCCCAACCGTTGTACTCCCGGGCTATTTCGTTAGCGCTTGGTTCTGCCGGGTAGCGATAGGGCCAGCTTAGATTGAGCAGCGCATCTGAAAAGACGCCGCCTTCGTCACGATACATCTGCTGCATCCGCAAGAAGATGCCCGCCAGAATGGCGGTATCGGGAATCGCTTCGCCCGGGGGCGGTGCCGCTGCCCAGAACCATTGCAGCCAGCGTGAGCTGTTGACGATGGAACCGTCTTCCTCGGCAAATGCGGTGGTCGGCAAGCGGAACACTTCAGTATCGATCTCGGCGGTGTTCACGTCGTTGAATTCGCCATGGTTCTTCCAGAACTCGGCGGTTTCGGTTCTCAGCGGATCGATGACCACCAAGTACTTCAAGCGGGAAAGCGCCGCACTAGTCTTGGCTTTATGTGGAAAGGCGGCTAGCGGATTGAACCCTTGGCAAATATAGCCGTTGATTTCACCATGGCTCATTCGCTCGAAAGTATGCAGCACGTCATACAGGGTCTCGCTGAGCTTGGGCAGCCAGTCATAGCACCAGTTGTTTGTTTCGGTGGCCGCATCGCCGAACCAGGCCTTCATCAGGCTGACATGAAAACGCTCGTAATAGCGCCAGTAGGACACTTCACCAGGCAGGAGGTCCGGGCGGGAGCGATCAAGGATATAGGCGTCGTAATCCTGCTCGTCGGCCTCGGGCAGCGACATGTATCCAGGTAGTAAGTCCGAGAGCAGGCCTAAATCGGTCAGCCCCTGGATGTTGGAGTGCCCACGCAGAGCGTTGACGCCACCCCCGCGCATGCCCATGTTGCCAAGCAACAACTGAAGCATCGCCGCAGTGCGAATGATCTGCGAACCGATCGAGTGCTGCGTCCACCCCAGTGCGTAGAGGATCGTCATGGTCTTGTCGTCCACGACGGTCGCGGCGACCATGTCCCAGACGTGCAGAAGCTTGTCACGAGGCGTACCGCACACTGAAGAGACCACATCAGGGGTATAGCGACTGAAATGCGCACGCATCAATTGGAATACGCAGCGGGGGTGTTGGAGCGTATCGTCACGCAGGGCATAGCCTTCGTCGTTATACTCGTACCGCCAGGTCTCTTTGTCGTAGTCGCCATTCTCGGCGTTGTAGCCGGTGAACAGGCCATCCTCGAAGCCGAAATCCTCGCGCACGATGAGGCTCGCGTCGGTGTAGGCGCGTACATACTCATGATGGATCTGATCGGTTTCGATCAAGTAGCTGATCAGACCGCCCAGAAAAGCGATATCGGTGCCGGTACGAATTTCCGCGTAGTAGTCCGCCACCGCTGCCGTGCGGTTGAAGCGGGGATCGACCACCACTAAACGGGCATCGTTGTGCTCCTTGGCTTCCATCACCCAGCGAAAACCAACGGGATGCGCCTCGGCGGCATTGCCACCCATGACGAGAACAAGATCAGCGTTGCGGATGTCGACCCAGTGGTTGGTCATGGCACCGCGACCGAATGTTGGGGCAAGACCTGCCACCGTCGGTCCGTGTCAGACGCGCGCCTGGTTGTCGAGTACCACCATGCCAAGGCTGCGGACTATCTTCTGTGTCAGGTACGCCGTCTCGTTGGTCGAGGCGGACGCCGCCAGCATCCCGGTCGTGGTCCAGTGGTTGACGGTATTGCCTGCATCGTCCTGGGTGACAAAGTTGGCGTCGCGATCATCCTTCATGTGCCGGGCGATACGTGTCAGCGCGTCGTCCCAACTGATGCGTTTCCACTCATCAGTGCCGGGTTCGCGTACCTGAGGATACTTGAGGCGCGATTCACTCTGGATGTAGTCGAGCAGCCCCGCACCCTTGGGACACAGCGAGCCGCGACTGACCGGATGATCCGGGTCGCCCTCGACATGGTAGATGCTATCAATGCTGTTGATCGCCCCATCGCCGCGGCTATAGAGCAGCACGCCGCAGCCCACCGAGCAGTAGGTGCAGTTGCTGCGGGTTATCTTGGCGCCGGTAAGCTTGAACTGGCGAACTGAGGCGAGCGCGGGCTCAGGTGCAAAGCCCATCATGGCCATACTGGAGGTGGCCATGCCGACTGCCCCGAGTTTAAAAAACTGTCTTCGCGTAACCTTCAGAGTCATCCCGGCCTCCTATCGATTTGTTCTGAATGTCGTCACTTCCTGAGATGGCATATCCGTTAAGCATAGTGCGTCTGTTCTTGTTTGTCGGTGCGTCGCGGTGTCGTTTGTCCAATGAGAAGGTTGCCACTAGGGCTTGCTATTAACGGCTTATTCGGGCGAATCGGACGTGCTGCCCTGAGATTCACCGTCTTCCCGGCGCCCACTGTCGTCGGCTCCCAGCGGTTCATCCGGCAAAAGTGCTTCCTCGCGCTCAGGTGTCTCGGTTTCGTAGGTGGACCCAGCATCGGGCTGAGAGTCCGACGTCTGGAACATGGCATCGCCCCGGGATTGACCACCACCGGTGGTCTCATCCTCCTGATCCATATTCGCCCCGGTAATGCCGCTGGTGGTACCCGCCGTGCCGGTATCTATATTCGGCTTCTCGGGCATGGCGTTGGGAAGTACGCCGCTTTCATTCTGAGGCGCTGCTGGTTCGGAGGCCTGAAGCGTGATGGTGGCGCCAGTGCTTAGCAAGGCAACAAGGAGGGGGAGCGTGCGTCGTATCATGCTGGAACTCCTCGAATGAGCTAAGTCGAATGGGTCAAGGCCTCTGCCGCTGAGCGATCCACACTGGCTACTATTTAAGGGCAGCGATGCCGTATCTACCTTCTGTATAGACAGTCGCGCCGCTTGGCGCAAGAATATGGGTTAAGAGGTGTTCATCCCGTCATCGTTATTCTACTTCTTACTCCCACTGGTACTTTTTCTCTTTGTATAGCTCTTTTTTGGCTTGCTCGTACGCTTGGCTGGGCTGCGGACTCCATGGACCGGGTGGGTGCCAGATTTTGTGCACGGGATTAGCGGGTGTTTTCTCTATGACGGGGCCAAGAAATTCCAACACCGCTACGACAACCTCCGAAAACGCCTCCGGCACATGGTCTTGGCCAAGGCGCTTATGGAACGCCTGCCATTGTGGCTGCTTGCTGTCCACGAAAGCGGTAGAAAAAGGGTTAGTTTCAGGGAGTGCCGTATGTCGGTTAGCAAAGGTTCTTGTTATAGCGCCATCCAGGTTCGAAAGCGTGAAAGAGTGCTGCCGCGAAAGTATCCAAATATCGTAAAAGTCTTTCATGCGGCTGTTCAATTCACCCAGATGGACCATCGCCTGAAACTTCTCAGCAATGGATGATTCCGGTGTATAACAAAGAATTCTGTCGGTAGGGAAGCCTAGTAGGCCGGGAAATGTCTGCCAGGAAGGCAGCGGAAAAATAATGTCGCCAAAACCAATATCCAATTGCATGGGGATTTTGGCATTATCGAGAAATCCGGTAAACGTCACCCTAATCCCTTGATAGTCGGCGTCTTCGGTAATGGTTTCGGCTTTTAGCGTATTTAAGTCAAACGATAATCCATCATCCATTACGCCCGTAGCCAACACATCGCTCACTTGGGCCAGAATGGCATCTGGGCGATTGCTTGTTTGACCCAGCATATCGATATCACGCGTCGGCCGAATGTCCGGCCCCTGCATAACCCAAAGCAGTAGGGCACCCTTTAGCGTAAAACTGCGGTTATGAGTCGATTGGCTAAGCCGGTAAAGAAACCGCTCCATAGCGAAGTACTGTAGTAACTCTTGGAAGGGGCGTTTTTCTTCTCGGGATTTATTCAGCAACTTCTGGCGCACAGACGCGGCGATGTTTTTGGCCACCGTAGTCTCCTGTCATCTTGTTGGTTCGTTGACTGAGTGATTCCGCTCAAAGCTTGGCCTCTACATAGGGCGCCATCACCTTCGCAACTCGGCAGATGCTGGCGTATTCCATCAGTTTCCCAGGCCGGAATGTTTTACGGTTGCGGTAGAGCTCAAGCGCCTCCAGCACCACATCCATGCCGATACGGTTACGGAACTTGAAGCAGTCCGCCAGGGTTTTCTCCGGGTTGTAGACCTGTAGCGTGATGTCATCTACTTCTACCTGCTCGATGCCTGTGCTGAAGGCCTGCCCTGAGAACCGATAACCGGCCACCGGCGGATAATCCAGAACCGGCAGACGGGCATCCCGTTTCACCGCTAGATGCACTTGGTGAGGAATCTGGGTGGTAATGCCGTGCCAGTCTAGCGCCGAAATCAAGCAGAGCACGGCATGGGGAAAACGGGTGGCGGTGGCCACCAAATCTGGATTATCAATCGGGGGAAGGTCCGCCAGTCGATAGAGGCCACGGCTGACCGGCTCAATCAGCCCTTCATCACGAAGGCGATAGAACTGGTACCGGCTGATACCCAGTGTCAGGGCCTCACTCAGGCGAAGCTTACCGCCTTGCTGGCGGAACAGGGTTTGAAGTTGAGTCCGAAAAGATCGGGTGGAGCAGGATTCAGACAAAGTGTCACCACTTGTTTATATGTGGTGATACTTTGTCTGATCGCGCTTGAAGATTCAAGCGGCAGCTTCGTCGGGGGTGTTGGACTGGTCGAGCGCAAGCAGTTTCTTACAATGCGTAGCATCCATGGCGTACGTGAACTTTCTGTTCAGGCGATAATGAAATCGGGGCCTAGCTCTAATAAAAAAAGGCATGACAGGCTTTAGTGTAACAAGGTGTCTTATAGGTGTTGGGGGCCGTGTTTCATTAACTTGCTGGCGTCGCCAAAGTTGAACCCCCAGTCAGCGTTGCTTGGCAGGTTTGCGTTTCATATAGCTGGCGCGTTTGGTTTTAGTGCTTTTCCTTGGCTTTGCCGGGCTACCCGCTGCACCTTGGGCTGTTTGCAAACTCTGCCTGAGTTTGTTCGCGTCACTTTGTTCGAGCAGGGCGCGAAGGTCTTCCAGCAGCGCATGCTGAAAAGCGCCTGCATCATCCTGCTGTTCTGAAATGGCGCGCAAGCGCTGCTCCCAAAGGGCGGTGCGTTCCGGCGTGCTGACGGCGCTGGGTAGGGCGGTGATTAACGCGTTCCCCAGTTTGGTGGCACGTAGGGCTTTTTGTTGGCGCACCAGGTAGCCGCGTTGCACCAGGGTTTCGATGATACCGGCGCGGGTGGCTTCGGTACCCAGGCCATCGGTGTCCCGTAAGGTCTTGCGAACGTTCGGGTCATCCACGTAGCGGCCGATGTTCATCATCGCCTTGATTAGGCTGGCATCGGTAAACGGCTCGGGTGGGCGGGTTTCCTTTTCCTCTACGCCTGCACCCAGCGCTTTGCAGTGCTCATTTTGGGTAAGCGATGGCAGCGGCGGCGCTTCTTCTTTCGTGGTGAAAAGCGGTTTCCAGCCAGGGTCGAGAATGCTTTGGCCGCGGGCACGGAACGCCTCGTTTAACAGAGTGAACTCGGCTTTCACTTCAAAGGTGCGCAAAGGGCGATAGAACTGGGCCATGACGTTGCGCACCACCAACCGAAACACGTGGCCTTCGGTGGCCGAGAGCTGACTGAAATCAGCAGGCTTGCCGGTAGGCGCCAAGGCATGGTGGGCACCCACCTGCTTGTCGTTCCACGCCTTTGAGCGCAGCGAGAAATCGGCACCATTCAGCCACCGGCTGAGCGTGTCATCATTTTGGCAGGCGCCGGTTAAGCTGCGCTGGGCAAGGGCCAAGTGCTCTTCGGGAAGATAGCGACAGTCGGAACGCGGGTAGGTGATCAGCTTGTGCTGCTCGTAAAGGCGCTGGCAAATATCCAGCACCATTTGTGCGGAAAGCCCAAAGCGTCGGGCGGCATCTACCTGAAGTGCGGAAAGCGAGTAGGGCAGCGGCGGCGCCTGACGTTTTTCCTGCTGGTCGAGCTTGGTGAGCTGGCCGGTTGCACCCGGCAATTGGGCGGCCAGCGCATCGGCCGGCGTGCGATCAATCAAGCGGCCTTGATCATCCAGCGGCTGGTGTTCCTTGGGCGCCCACCAGGCGCGTAGCTGGCCTTTTTCAACCTGTAAGTCCACCCAGAGCGGATAGAACGGGTGCGGCCTGAAATCTCGAATGGCGTTATCGCGGCGCACAATCAGCCCGAGTACCGGTGTTTGCACGCGGCCCACGGAAAGTACACCATCGTGGCCCGCCTGGCGGCCGGTGAGCGTCCAGGCACGGGTCAAGTTGATGCCATACAGCCAGTCAGCGCGTGAACGCGCTTGCGCTGCCTGAAAAAGCGGCTGGAATTCTTGATTGGAGCGCAGTTTGGCGAGGGCGCGACTGACCGCTGGGCGGTTCAAATCGCTGATCAACAGGCGTTGAACCGGGCCACGGTACTTCAGGTGCTCAATCACTTCCTGCACCAGTAGCTGGCCTTCGCGGTCCGGATCGCCAGCATGAACAACATCAGTGGCCTGCTTGATTAACTTGCGAATCACCGCTAGCTGCCCACGCGCTTTATAATGCGGTGCCAACTTCCAGGTGCCGGGCACGATGGGCAAGCGGTCCAGCCGCCACTGTTTATCGGCGGGGTCGTAGGCCTCAGGTGGGGACTGCTCAAGCAGGTGGCCCAAACACCAGGTCACGGTGGTATCACCGCACACAATAGCGCCTTCCTGGCGTTTGGGGCTTCCCGGCAGCGCTTCAGCAATGGCCCGGGCAAGGCTGGGTTTTTCGGCAATAATCAAGCGCATGCGAAGCGTGGCCTTAACGTCTGTTCGAAATGCGCCTATGGTAACAGTAGCGGTGACTTATAGGGCAGGGCAGTGGGGATTGATATGCGCGAACGCGGTAGAACACGCAGGTTAATGGGCCTAGGTGCACGCACGGGCGGTGCGCTTCTCAAAACGCGCTTGGGCGGCCAGGCGGATTGGCGTGCGTTAGGTGAGGCGCTGTTCGAAGGGCTTTCCGAGCTTAAAGGCCCGGCAATGAAGCTTGCTCAAATGATGTCGCAGTGGGATGACCTACTGCCGCCAGATTTAGCCGATGAGCTGGCGCGCTTGCAGCGCCAGGCAGAGCCAATGCCTTGGTCGCGTATCCATGAAGCCTTGGTGCTTCAGTACGGCGATATCCATGAGTATTTTACCGAGATTGAGGAGCGGCCTTTTGCCAGCGCTTCCATGGGTCAGGTGCACAAGGCGGTCACCCTTGAGGGCGAAACGGTGGTGCTGAAAGTGCAGTACCCCGGTTTGGCGGACGTGCTGGAAAGTGATTTAAAACAGGTGCGCCGCATTATCGGGTTGGGGCGTTGGTTCAAGGTGCCTCAGGCGCGCCTGGATGCGCTGTTTGAAGAGCTGGCGGCGGGGCTTCGCGATGAGCTGGATTATCAGGCGGAAGCAAATGCCTTGGCGCGGTACCGAGAGCGTTATCAGAGCGATTCGCGAATCATCATACCCAAGCCGCTGTTTGAGCTTTCGGGCCAGCATGTTCTGGCCATGTCTTACGTGCCAGGTACGCCGCTACGTGAGTTGGAAGGCGCCGATGATACAGTGCGCCAGAAGGTAGCCACCACGCTTGCCGACTGGATTACCCAGGAGCTGTTTACCCACGGCGAACTGCATGCTGACCCGCATGCAGGTAATTTTGCGGCAGATGAGCAAGGTCGGCTGATTATTTACGATTTTGGTGCTGTGATTGCGGTGCCCGAAGCACGTATTGAGGCGATGATGCATTTGCTCAGCGCCACGCTTGATCATGACCCCATGGCTATGGATGACGCACTCGTCAATTTGGGCGGCCGCCAAGGCCAAGGCGCACCGTTGGCGCTTTACCGCGAGACTGCTGAAAGTGTCTCTCCACTGTTTGAGCCGGGTGAGCAGGATTTCAGCGATGTGCGTGTGCACCGCCGCCTGCGTGAACTGTCGCCCAAAGTGTGGGCGGCGATGGACCGTTTGCAGCCCCCTGCGGATACGCTGCTACTCTCCCGAGCGCTGAATGGCCACTACTGGAATCTGGTGCGTTTAAAAGCGCGGCTGGATATGCACGCACGGACCGCGCCGCTGTTTGAGTGCGTAGCCCGACGATAAAGAGTTTACCGCTGCGGCCATGTGCACCTTCATGGTAAGCTATTGCGCTTTTAAACACAGTGGAGACGGCAATGCTAGCGGTATGGGTCGATCAGCTGCTGGGATTTGCCTCCAGGGCACTCTCGGCAATCAGGCAGCAAGAACACTATCCCGATTTTATGACCTGGGCACGCGATGAGGGCGCCAAGTCATTTAACGGTGATGTCGCCACCGCCCAGGCGCTGGCCCCTATTTTATGGTCACAAACGCCGTTGGCCAGGCTGGATTTTGCCAGTGAACCGCTGGCGACGCCAGGGCGTAACGAAGCTTGCTGGTGCGACTCTGGGCGCAAGTATAAGCAGTGCTGTTATCGCGTTGATTTCCCCACCGACATTCCAGAGCAGATGATGTGGATGTTGTCGCTGCGTGAATGGAAGGGCGCCACGCTGAAGTCTGCATTGGAGAGCCGTCAGGCGCCGCCGCAGGCACTGCTGGAAGCCGGGCTGATTGCCGCAGAAAGCGGTCAAACTGGCCGGGCGATGCAGATTCTGGAGTCACTGTTTGATGGCAGTGACTGGTCGCGGCTGCCAGAGCAGGCCGAGCCCGCCTTTGAAATCCTGCTGGATATCTATCAGGAGCGTGGCTTTACCCGCAAACGGGCAGACCTACTAGATGAAGTGATGGAGCGCGGGCCGCTGTTTTTACGCGGTGTTGCCCTTGAACGGCTCTGTTTAATGCATTTGGATAATGATGATTTGGACAGCGCCCGGGCAGCCTTTGTCAAAGCCCAGCAGGCCCTGCCTGATTCGCCCACGCTTGCTTATATTGAGGCGATGTTGCTGCTTCATGAAGGCCATGAAGAAGAAGCCAAAGAGCGGGCTAATTTCTGGTATCGGCGCCTGGTGCGCCAGGGTGATCTTGACGAGGAGCAGTTGGATTTTCTTGCGGCACTTGCTGATAATCCTGGGGCGACGCTTGCGGATCAGCTGTTAAGTGCTGAAGAGGACCTGGCCACGCCGCTGGTATCCCTGCAAACACTGCTTGCTGTCCTTCCTACAGCGCCCAAGCTTGATATTAACACCGACCCGGAAAGTGGGCATTTGCATTATGTGACCACCGCACGTGAAGCGACCCTGTTCGCCGCTTGGCATGAGCAGTTCCAGGTAATGGTCGATGAAGATGTGGCGCTGGGCTTTCGCGACGACCCGTGGGGCAATGCAGAGGAGTGGATGTCAGCGCTCTGCGCGCACCCTGAGTGGCTGGATGCGCCTCAGGTCGTTCAGGATGTCACTCTCGCGCTTACCAGCCGTTTTGGAAGCCTACCGTGGATGGCGCCAAGCCTGCTGGAGCCGCTGGCGGTGCGTCTTTCACGTTGGCTGGAACAAGCCCGAGCCGCAGGTAATGGCAGCCTGTGCTGGGATGATGCTGATAATGCCATGCTGCTGCGCACAGGGTTGGCGCTAGTGGTCGGCATGGAGCGCGGCGCACGCCAGCATTCGCGAGAGCTGGCTGAAGAGTTGTTAGCCATCGACCAGGAAGATAGCCTGGGCCTTAAAGAGTTGGTGCTTGACCAGCTACTGCGCGATGACCGCAACCAGGAAGCGCTGGCACTCACTGAGGAGTCGGAAGACGATGATGGCTCACTGGTGCTTGGGTTACTAATGGGACGCACGTTGGCGCTTTATCGCTTAAATGAGCATGAGGCGGCCGAGGAGGTGCTTGGCGACGTCACCGCTCATAATCGTCACGCGCTTGAGATGATCTGTGCGGAAAAACCGCGCCCAGCGACACCTTATGCCGATGGCCAGGTGGACCCAGGTTCACGTGCTGAGGCGTGGCAGTACCGTACGCTGATGCGTGATCAGTGGCGTACCACGCCAGGTGCGCTTGAGTGGCTGGATAGCCACCGCTAACCCTCTTCTTATGTACGAGCTTACTCTTCCCACAGCCGCTCAGCGCGGCTGTGGGGTGGGCACCAGCTGCTTGTCGCGGCTAATCCAGATAGCCAGCAGAATGGCGGGTAACCCCAGCAACGTAGCAACGATAAAGAACGTGACATACCCTTGGGCGCTAACCACTAGCCCGCCAAAGCCGCTTAAAAACTTCCCCGGTAGCGTCATCAATGATGAAAACAACGCGTACTGTGTTGCCGTATATGCACGCGACGTGAGCGTGGAGAGAAACGCAATAAACACGGCGCTTGCCAATCCATTGGCCAGGTTATCGCCGATGATGGTGACCACCAGCATGGGTACCTGATTGCCGATCAATGCAAGTACCGAGAACAGCAAATTGGTGAAGGTGGCGGCAACGGCCCCCAGTATCAGCACCGGCCCAATACCGTAACGTGCGACCAGTAACCCGCCCAGAAGACCGCCGCCAATACTCATGGCAATACCGAAGATGTTGGTCACATTGGCAATCGTTGCCAGTGAAAAGCCAAGATCAATGTAAAGCGGGTTAGCCATCGACGCCATGGCAAGATCGCTTATTCTAAACACTGCAATGAACACCAGAATGCCCAGCGCTTTTACCCCATAACGACGAAAGAAATCGGTAAAGGGGCATACGATGGCGCCGATAAACCAGGCGCCCATGCGGCGTAGCACTTTAGGTTGGCCACGGCTAGCGCGAATAAACGCACGTACTTTAGGTTCATGAATTAACTGCACCGAGAGCGACGCCCGCTTGGGCTCGGGGCGAATCAGCACGGTGAGGACACCCACGCCGACGAGCGCCGCCATGGTTAAGTAGGCCACGTCCCAGGAAATGGCTGACGCTACATAGAGCGCCCCGGCGCCTGCGGCCAGCAGGCCACCCCGGTAGCCGATAATGTAGGTAGATGCCATGGCGGCCTGGACGTCGTCATCGGCGGACTCAATGCGGTAGGCATCAATCGCAATATCCTGGGTAGCTGAGCCAAACGCTACCAGCAGCGCAAACGCGGCTACCACGCCAAGATTACCTTGGGGATTAACGCCTGCAAGACCCACAAGCCCCGCTGCAATCATTGCTTGGGCCAGCAGCATCCAGCCTCGTCGCTGCCCGAACATGCGCGTGAGGACCGGCAGGGCGAGCCTGTCTACCACGGGCGCCCAGAAAAACTTGATCGAGTAGAGCATTCCTATCCACGCGAAAAAGCCGATGGCGGCGACGTCAATCCCGTCGCTACGTAGCCAGGCCGACAGCGTAGAAAAAACCAGTAAGAACGGTAAGCCCGCGGAAAACCCCAGAAACAGCATGGTAATAACAGGTGCCCGAAAGTAAATCGCCAGCGCGGCTAGCCAGCTACGCTGGGGTAAAGGGGTGGGCATATCGTTCAACTCCAGAAGAGACGTTGGCCTGAGCCAAGTGATAAACTGCATCAATGTTTATGACAATGTTGATAGCTTACCGGAGAGGAGTTTTCCATGTCGATCACGGCACATCAGGTCGTTACGTTGCACTATGTGCTTAGCGATGTTTTAAGCGATAACAGTGAGCAGGTATTGGATGATTCACGAGCCCGCAATAAGCCCCTTGAGTATCTGCATGGCCACGACAATATCGTGTCTGGGCTTGAGCGCGCATTAGCTGGCCTAAAGGCCGGTGATGAAGTAACGGTGACGCTTTTACCTGAAGAGGCCTATGGCCTGCGCAATGAAGGCCTGGTACAAGAAGTCGGCCGTGGCTCGTTTGGTAACGCCGACTTAACGCCGGGCAGCCGCTTTCAAACCGAAGGCGAGGCCGGGCCGCAAATTGTAACGGTAGTGAGCGTGGCAGGAGACCGAGTTACCGTAGATACCAATCATCCGTTGGCAGGGCGTACGCTGAGCTACCAGGTAAACATTCTGGAGCAGCGTGAAGCAACACGGGCGGAACTGGCAAAAGGACATCCGCTTCCACCGGGAACCGAGCATGCCAAGGTAGAGGATCGTAAAGTGCTTTAAGTTGAGCTGCGTTAAGCGCGTCTCAGCGTGGGTGTTTAAAGGCTGTATTAAAATGACTCAAAAAGGTTCGTGGCACCTTCTTAAAATTTGACCCAGGTCAGAGACTGATATAGTGCGGCTCGATAAGATGATGACCAGTTAGCGCACATAAGCCGCTTTAGATTGGGGAGTCCCAAGCGGTGTGCCAGTGACCCAAATGCGAGTATTGTCACTCATTTTCTTGGTTAGTAGGCGCGTGGCGACGCCCGTTATTGATGCAGCATGCCACGCAAGCAAACGCCTGCTAAGCCTTGCGTCAGGGGAGGGGGTTTACTTTAAGAAGTAAGCTTCCTTTTTACCGGCCCACTGGGCCGGTTTTTTTTGTCTGCGACATAACGATGAGTACGTACAAGCGCTGTTAAGCCTGTGTGGTTGTTAAGTCGCGAGGATCACCGCCGCGTTGAGACACGGCGGTGGGACGAGATGCTGCTTTACTGAGCTGTGGGGTGCGCGCTGGCTTTTTCGAGCAGGAAATCGACAATATCATCTGCTGGAATCATGGTCGCTTCACTGTCACGGCGGCCCTTGTATTCAAGCTCGCCGTTATCCAGGCTACGGTCACCAATTACCAAGCGGTGAGGAACGCCCATCAGTTCCAAATCAGCAAACTTAACGCCTGGGCGTGTATCGCGGTCATCAAGCAGTACGTCCAGGCCTGCGGCTGTTAACGCTTGGTAAAGATGCTCTGACTCTTCGCGAACGCGCTGGGATTTATGCGCATTCATGGGCACCAGCGCGACCTGGAAAGGAGCAATTGCGTTAGGCCAAATAATACCGGACTCGTCGTGGTTTTGTTCAATCGCTGCTGCCACCACACGAGTAATGCCAATGCCGTAGCAGCCCATCCACGGATGGCTGGTTTTGCCGTTGTCGCCCAGCACGCTCGCGTTCATGGCTTCAGAGTATTTTTGACCTAGCTGGAACACGTGGCCGACTTCAATGCCGCGCTTGATCGACAGCGTGCCTTCACCATCCGGTGACGGGTCGCCTTCAACCACTTTACGTAAATCGGCGACCTGGGGCAGGGCAACGTCGCGCTCCCAGTTAATGCCAAAGTAGTGCTTGCCATCAATATTCGCGCCCGCGCCAAAGTCACTCATCAAGGCAACGCTGCGGTCAATGATGACCGGCATTTTAAGGCCGATAGGGCCTAGTGAGCCAGGTCCCGCGCCTACAGCAGCACGAATTTCTTCTTCGTTTGCCATGGTGAGCGGCGTCGCTACCTGAGGAAGGTTTTCTGCCTTGACTTCATTAAGCTCGTGGTCGCCGCGCACCAACAGCGTAATCAATCCGCCTTCAGCAGCATGAACCATCAATGTTTTTACGGTTTTTTCGATAGGGAGCTTAAACTGCTCAACCAGTGCTGCGATGGTTTTGGCGTTTGGCGTCTCTACAACGCGCATTTCTTCACTGGGCGCTGCGCGCTGTACATCGCTACCTAACGGTGCCGGTAAGGCTTCAGCTTTTTCCATATTGGCGGCGTAGTCAGAGGCATTCGAGAACACGATATCGTCTTCGCCGGAGCTTGCTAGTACATGGAATTCGTGAGAGCCGGTGCCGCCGATAGAGCCGTTATCCGCAATCACCGGGCGGAAGTCCAGCCCCAAACGGGTAAAAATTCGCGTGTAGGCGTCGTACATGGCCTGGTATGTCTCTTTCAGCGATGCTTCATCCAAATGGAAGGAGTAGGCATCTTTCATGATGAACTCGCGCGAACGCATCACTCCAAAGCGTGGACGGATCTCATCACGGAATTTGGTTTGGATTTGGTAGAAGTTAACCGGCAGCTGCTTATAGCTTGCTATCTCTTTGCGCACCAGGTCCGTAATGACTTCTTCATGGGTCGGGCCTACGCAGTAGTCACGATCATGGCGGTCTTTTACGCGTAGTAACTCAGGGCCGTACTGCTCCCAGCGACCAGACTCCTGCCATAGTTCTGCCGGCTGAACGGCGGGCATCAGTACTTCCTGACCACCGGCACGGTTCATTTCTTCGCGAACAATCGCTTCTACTTTACGCAGTGTACGCAGACCCAGCGGAAGCCAAGTGTACAGGCCAGAGGTCAGGCGGCGAATCATCCCGGCACGCAACATTAACTGATGGCTAATGACTTCGGCGTCGGCCGGGGTTTCTTTTAACGTAGCGATTAATAATTGGCTGGCGCGCATGGGAGATAACATTCCTTAATAGTATAAAAGCCGCTGGTTTAGCGTTGAATGAGGCTATTGTACGGCTTAGCGGTTAGCGCGGCAAAATACTGCCGCCAGCATGCCCGTTATCCAGGGGGCTGTTTGTGTTAATATGAACGCGTTTTCACATGTGCTCGCGGGCAGTTTTCCTGTAAAGCTATCTTTTAAAGGTATCTTTTTGCCTGCGCGCTTTTTTGAATTTTTGAGAGAATCTTGATGAAGCAAACTGTACGCCGTTGGTTATCGGGAGCCGTTGTGGGCGCCTCCATTATTGCATTGACTGGTTGCGGTACCCTGTTTCATCCAGAGCGGAAAGGCCAATTAAGCGGCCAAATTGACCCGGTAGTGGCCATTGCCAACGGTGTGGGTCTTCTGTTTTTCATTGTTCCCGGTGTTATTGCCTACGCGGTCGACTTCTCAAATGGCACGATCTACCTGCCCAGTAATAACAGCGCTTCTGTTGATGTTCTACACCTTGATCGTGACTTAAATCTGGCGTCACTTGAAAAGTTGTTGTCCGACAAGGCGGGCCAGCCGGTTAGCCTGGAAAGCGAGCTGGTGATGATTGAAGAAATGAGCAACCTTGAAGAAGCGCTGGCAATGGTGCGGATGTCGGGTGTGATGGATGAAGAGCGCCTGGCGACGATGTAACGTTTAAAGCCCTACATCAACAAACCTTCATTGAAGAAAACGAGATCCCAGGGCTGTACTGTAAGTCTGCCTGGGGATCTCGTTTTTTATTGGTTGTTGGTTATTAATGATTAGTTATTGGTTGGGCGCCGTCAGCTTTAAGGTGATTAAACCCGCGATTAACCCCCAAAATGGCCCAGCAATACCCAGTAGCGTAATGCCTGAACCGGTCAACAAGAAAGTGACGATGGCGGCATCACGATGTCGGCTATCGGCAAAAGCACTGGCTAGCCCGCCTGCCAGTGTGCCAAGCAGCGCGATACCCGCCAGGGCAATCACCAGTGCGCTGGGTAGGGCGTTAAACACGCCGGTCACCGTCGCGCCAAAAATCCCCATAATGGTATAAAAAATGCCAGCGGCCATGCCAGCCGTGTAGCGGCGCCGTGGATCAGCGTGGGCATCAGGGCCTATGCAGACAGCGGCACTGATCGCCGCCATATTGAGCGCAAAGCCACCAAATGGTGCAAGCAGCAGGCTTGCGCCGCCTGTCCAACTGATAAGCGGTGAGCTGTCAGGTTGATAGCCTGCCGCGCGTAAAACCGCCACGCCTGGTAGATTTTGGGTCGCCATGGTAATGATAAAAAGTGGAATGCCCACGCCAATCAGGGTCGTTAAGGAGAATGCAGGCGCAGTAAAAACGGGCATGGCCGGAGTCAATGGAATATCGTTTAAATTGATTTGCCCCTGCGCAAATGCAAGCCCCAGCCCGGTGACGAGTACGCCGGGTACCGCAAGGGTGGGCCATAAGCGACGGCCTGCTATCCAGGCGGCCAGCATAACGAGTGGGATTAGCCACTGTGTCTCGATAACGTTAAACAGCCCCAGCCCAAAGCGCAGCAGAATGCCAGCCAACATGGCGGCCGCTATCGCGCCTGGTATATAGCGCATTAAACGATCAAACAGCCCCGTTACGCCGCATAGCGTAATAAGCAGCGCTGAGAATAGAAAAGCGCCAATAGCTTCATCAAGCGGGATACCCGGCAAGCTAGTGGCCAGAAAGGCGGCGCCTGGCGTCGACCAGGCGGTTAGCATCGGCATGCGGTAACGCAGCGAAAGCCCGAAGGAGGTAACACCCATGCCAATTCCCAGCGCCCAGAGCCAGGAGCTTATTTGCGCTGCGGATGCGCCGCTAGCCTCTGCGGCCTGAAAAATAATCGCTGCTGAACTGGTATAGCCAATGACGACGGCAACAAACCCAGCCGTCACCGTTGATAGGCTAACATCCCGCCAAGCCGAGTTGTGTGGCCGTGGCGAGGTGGCATGCTCTTCGCTGGATGGCGCCTCCATGGTATCTCCTCGCTAACGCTTATTAGTAAATGTGCGTTATAGCGCACAGTTGTGTAGGCTACCACCGTGCGCTATAGCGCACAACGCCATTAAGAAGGCCTTACCCTAAAGAGATATGCGCCGTTTAAGGGGCCCTTGCTCATGAGCTTGGGCGGCGATACGTAGCTAAAAAAGCAACAGAACATGCCGGCCCGAAGGGCTGGCGAAGTGAAAGTCATTATCAGCACGGAAAGATACGCATCGCGGTGCCGATTAAATGCGTGTGTCGCTTTGACGAGTGAGTCAGTAAACTTCTTTTATGGCGTTAAAGGGGGAGCCCTATGGCGAGTGAAGTTCACACCATTGCTGAACATATAGCCAGCACGGTTAAGCAGTTACGCAATAAACAGGGCTGGAGCCTGGATCGCACAGCGGCTGAAACAGGCGTAAGCAAAGCCATGTTAGGGCAAATCGAGCGTGGTGAGTCGAGCCCGACCGTATCAACGCTGTGGAAAATCGCCAGTGGCTTTCGAGTGTCGTTTTCTACCCTATTCGACAGCCAAAAACCGGTTCAGGGTGAGCTACGCCGGGATAGCGGAGAGTCGGTATGGGGAGATGACAGTGCAGGTATGCAGGCACGGCTGATTTTCCCTTATGATCCATTGTTGGGCTTTGAAATGTTCATGATTGAGCTGGCGCCCGGCGCGATCAGCGAGTCAGCGCCGCATGCCGAGGGCGTGGTAGAACATATTGTGGTGGTTGAAGGGGAGATGGAGCTGCGCATTGATGACCGTTGGCAAACGCTAAAGGTAGGCGAGGGGCTGCGCTTTTTTGCTGACCGCCCCCACGCAATGCGCAATGCCACGGCCACGCGCTTACGCTTTCATGATGTGATTCACTATTTGCCGGGGGCGGCCTCTTCTGCTTGAGTGCGCAGCCAGCTGATTTCTTCAGGCCAGATATCAGGCTCTACGGTTTCTAAAATCATCGGGATCCCATCAATGCGGGCATCCTGCATGATGGTGGTAAAGGCAGGCAGGCCAATATTGCCTTTTCCTAAACTGTGGTGGCGGTCAACCCGGCTGGCAAACGCACTTTTGGCATCGTTTAAATGCATACCGCGCAGATACTCAAAGCCTACGATGCTGCCAAGCTCATTTAAGGTTGCCTGTGTCGCTTCGGCGGTTCGTAAATCATACCCCGCCGCAAACGCATGGCAGGTATCGATACATACGCCAACGCGTGACTTGTCATCGACATGGCGAATGATTTCCGCCAAGTGCTCGAAGTGCCAGCCAAGGTTAGTGCCTTGCCCAGCGGTATTCTCGATAACGGCCGTTACGCCTTGGGTATGCACCAGCGCTTCGTTAACCGATTCCGCAATACGTTTTAAGCAATCCGCCTCGCTGATTTTGTTTAGATGGCTGCCGGGGTGAAAGTTAAGTAGCGTCAGCCCTAGTTGTTCGCAGCGCTGCATTTCATCCAAAAAAGCCGCACGGGATTTCTCAAGCCCCTCGGCTTCCGGGTGCCCCAGGTTAATCAGGTAGCTATCGTGGGGAAGAATTTGCTCTGGGCCAAAGCCATGCTGGCGACAAGCGGCTTTAAAAGCCTCAATTGCCTTATCGGTTAACGGCTTGCCTTTCCACTGGCGCTGGTTTTTAGTGAATAGCGCAAAGGCATTAGCGCCTATTTCCACCGCACGTTGCACGGCCTGGTCGGCTCCGCCCGCTGCGCTAACGTGTGCACCTATGTATTTCATGAACCCCCCTTGTATTCCATGATATCCCCCTAATGACTCTATTTTGAACGCTGGTTATCCAAAAAACGTTTAAAAATAGCAGGTTCGTCGGTAATCACGCTAGCAATGCCCCATTCCCAACGGTTATTAAAAGCGCTTGGGTCATTCGCGGTGTAACACAACAGTTGATAGCCCGCCTGGTGCATGGCATCGGCCTGGTCGCGTTTTAAGCGTGGCCAGTGAGGGTGAATACTGAACGCATCAACCGCCTCGCAGAGGGCGCGCCACTCCCTGGGCGTGTTACCAAACAAGACTCCCAGCGCCAGCTCTTCTTTTGGCGCCAATGTGCGGCAGTGTTTAAGTGCATCTACATCAAACGAAGACACAATCATGCGTTCTGGCGATAGGGCATCGCGCATTTCTGGTAGTACGCGATTGACCAATTCGATTGGGTCGCGGCCTTTATTGACTTTTATTTCCATATTGACGCCCATCTCCAGCTCATTGAGCAGCGCCAGCATGGCCTCCAGACTGGCCATTTTTTCACCCGCAAAGGCATCGCCAAACCAACTGCCGACATCCAGAACGTTGGCCTGTGGCCAAGTGAGCGTGTTGAGGTTCCCCCGCCCATCAGAGCAACGGTCCACTTCTGCGTCATGCCAAATCACGGGGGTGCCGTCGCCCAGTAATTGAACATCCAGCTCAACCCAGCGGGCACCTGCTTCATACGCGGCTCGTACGGCGGCTAGCGTGTTTTCAGGGGCGGCGGCGGAATAGCCGCGGTGAGCAATTAGGGTAGGGAGGGTAATAGCAGGGTGGGTCATCGCACATCCATAAGGCGTCACAGATTGAGTAAAATCAGTCTAGCATGCGCAAGTGACATCAGCGTGTCAGGTCAATCGCAGTGAATGCCGCTCGCTTAGAACTAACGGCTTGATTTCTGACGCCTAAAGCGTTTGGATAGCCGTTAGCTCGTTTACAAAATGTCTGTCTGTCAAAATAAAGTATAAGGAGTTTATATGTCTCAGCGTATCGAGTTTGCCCGTACCGGCGGTTCCGAGGTGCTTGAAGTAGCGACGGTTACCCCGGCAGCGCCCAAGTCAGGTGAAGTTCGGATCGCCAATAAAGCCGTTGGCCTCAACTTTATTGATATTTATTTTCGTACCGGCCTTTACCCAGCACCGTCGCTGCCTGCGGGCTTGGGTACTGAAGGCGCGGGTATTGTTGATGCGGTTGGCGAAGGGGTGACTCATCTCAGTGTTGGGGACCGCGTTGCCTATGCGCAAGGCCCGTTAGGCGCTTATGCGACGCACCATACGCTGCCGGCTGAAAAAGTCGTCAAACTGCCTGACTTCATCGATTTTGAAACCGCCGCGGCGAGCATGCTTAAAGGCTTAACCGTGCAGTATCTGTTACGCCAAACGCATGAACTTAAAGGTGGCGAGACCATCTTGTTCCATGCCGCGGCGGGTGGTGTAGGCTCGATTGCCTGCCAGTGGGCCAAGGCGTTAGGTGTGAAGTTGATTGGTACGGTTAGTTCTAAAGAGAAAGCCGACTTAGCGCTGGCAAATGGCGCATGGGCGACCATTAATTACACTGAAGAAGATGTTGTTGAATGTGTTCGCGAGCTTACCAACGGCGAAATGTGCGATGTAGTTTATGATTCTGTAGGTAAGGACACGTGGGAAATGTCGTTAAACTGCCTGAAGCCTCGCGCGTTAATGGTCAGCTTCGGTAATGCCTCCGGCCCGGTTGATGGCGTTAATATTGGAATTTTGAATCAGAAAGGGTCGCTATTTGTGACCCGTCCCAGCTTGAACGGTTATGCCGACACGCGCGAGCGCCTGGAAATGATGTGCAAAGATTTCTTTAGCATGATCGAGAGTGGCAAAATCAAAATTGATGTTGCCAACCGCTATCCGCTGGCCGATGCGGGTAAAGCCCAGGATGCACTCCAGAACCGTAAAACAACCGGTTCAACCGTACTGCTGCCCTGATCGGTAGCGAGCAACAAAAGCCGCAAACGCGGCTTTTGTTGATTTTAGCTTTCAGACTAGCTCCTCTTTACTGCTTATTTGTACCTTTTTCAGATTACCGTTCTGGGAAGCGCAGCCAATGTGTCGTCCCTATGCGGCTTTATCAGCAGTTCCAGCCGGTCGGCTATTCTCTAACGTTTGCACACGCTATACGTCTGTATAGATACCGTCTAATGTGTGAAGGTTCTTCTCATTCTTTACATGGGTTGTGGTTTACAAAGGCAAGCCGGAAGGGGTAAGTAGGCCGGGTAGCATTACAGGGGATGATTCGCATGGCGATGGAAGCAATCGGCTTAGCACCCAGCACACTGATATTTATCGTGCTGGGATTAACGTTGGTAGCGTTCGTATGGGGGCGTTTCCGCTATGATTTAGTGGCATTAACGGCGCTTTTTGCATCGGTGATGCTAGGGCTTGTTCCGGCTGATTCAGCGTTTGCCGGGTTTGGTCATCCCGCCGTCATTACGGTGGCTGCCGTGCTGGTGTTAAGCCGTGGTTTTGAGCGTTCTGGCGTAGTGGATATTATCTCCAACCAAGTGCTCAAGGTGGGTGACCGACTGATACACCAGCTTTTAGCGCTAGTAGGAACCGTGGTGGTGTTGTCCGGCATTATGAATAATGTGGGGGCGTTAGCGCTATTGCTACCCGTTGCCATGCGGCTTGCCCGCGAACATAACACGTCTCCTTCCCTGCTTTTAATGCCGCTCGCGTTTGGTTCGTTGCTGGGGGGCTTAACCACCCTGATTGGCACACCGCCCAATATTATTATCTCCAGCTACCGTGGCAGTGTAACCGGGGAAAATTTTGGCATGTTCAGCTTTTCCCCTGTCGGGGTTGCGGTAGCTGCTGTAGGCCTTGTGTTTATCGTGTTAATTGGCTGGCGCTTAACGCCTAAACGCAATGCGAAGTCATCAACTGAAGAGATGTTTGATACCGCCAATTATCTGGTAGAGCTTAACGTTACCAAGGACTCTAAAGCCAACGGCTTAACGCTGCCGCAGTTACGCGATGAGCTTGAGGAAACCATTCCTGTATTGGCCGTAGTGCGCGACGATAACCGTCGGGCGGGCTACTCCTTTCATGGGATCTTGCAAGAGGGCGATATTTTACTGCTTGAGGCGGGCCCGGATGATCTAAAGCTGCTTGAAGATAAAGTAGGGTTGAGTGCGGTTGCGGAGCCTGAGGAGAAGGATGAAGATGCCTCAAAAGAGGATGAGGGCGAAGCAGACAGCAGTGAGGGCCGGCAGCCGGTGGATACCGAAGGGCTGCAACTGATCGAAGCGGTCGTGCGTAATGATTCGATGATGAATAATCGCAGTGTCCGACAGCTGCGATTAAATCAACAGTTTGGTCTACATCTGGTGGCGGTTGCTCGTGACGGTAGTCGTTTGAAGCAGCGCTTGCGGGATATTCGTTTTCAAACCGGCGATGTACTACTGCTTCAGGGCAGCGAGAACGAAATTAGTGATAGCCTTTCTACCTTAGGCTGTTTGCCGTTGGCTAATCGGGAGCTGCAGTTAGGCCAGCCGCGTAAGTTGGTTATCTCAATCGGGATTTTTGCGCTGGCCATTGTCGCGATGCTGCTGGACCTTCTGCCCGCTGCGGTCGCAATGGGCTGTGCCGCGCTTATTTCGCTATTAATTGGGGTATTGCCACTGCGGGATGGCTACCAGGCCATTGATGGCCCTGTGATTGTACTGTTAGCCGCTATGATACCCGTAGGGGAGGCCTTGGAAACCAGCGGTGGAGCCACGATTGTAGCGAACATCTTGCTGGACTTTGGCGCGCAGTGGCCCATCTTTATTTCCTTAATCGGCCTTTTCGTGCTCACCATGCTACTTTCAAATGTGGTCAATAATGCCGCCGCCGCATTGTTAATGGCACCGATTTCCGCCAGTTTAGCCCAAGGCTTTAATGTCTCTCTTGATCCGTTTTTAATGGTGGTCGCGGTGAGTGCTTCATGCGCGTTTTTAACCCCCATCGGCCATCAGTCCAATACACTGGTGCTGGGGCCAGGCGGCTATCGGTTTGGTGATTATTGGAAGCTAGGTTTGCCGCTTTCGATCGTTGTGCTGGTAGTCGCCCTACCGGTTATTTTGTGGGTATGGCCGCTGTAAGTAACGACAGCAAAAGATAGTGCTCGGTGGCCCCTCCGTGTGCCACCGAGCTTTGTTGAGCTTCGTCGTGTGGATCAGGGCTATCAGATTTTGTTACCCTATTACGCTTGGCGATAAATAAAAGTGAACAGGCTAAGCCTATGAATCAACAATACCGTCAGGATGCGATTGTCGAGCTGGTTCGTCAGCACGGTTATATGAGCATTGAGCAACTGACTGATCATTTCGCAGTAACGCCTCAAACGATTCGGCGCGATCTCAACACGTTGGCGAATGAGGGCCGAGTGAGGCGGGTGCATGGTGGCGTGGGAATTGAGTCAAGCACCGTTAATACGGCCTACAGCACACGTAAAACACTCCATCTTGAAGAGAAAGAGCGTATTGCTCATTGTCTGGCGCAGCATATTCCTAATCACTCATCGCTGTTTATCAATATTGGTACCAGCAATGAAATCATTGCCCAGGCATTGCTGGAGCATCAAGGGTTGGAAGTGATCACCAACAACCTGAACGTTGCCGCTATTTTGCAGCATAAAGAAGACTTTAACGTCATCATTGCGGGCGGCCAAGTGCGCTCCCGGGATGGCGGCATCATCGGTGAAGCCACCATCGACTTTATTAATCAGTTTAAGGTCGACTACGGCATTATTGGTATCAGCGGTATTGATGAAGATGGCTCTTTGTTGGAGTTCGATTACCAGGAAGTACGTGTGGCCCAAGCGATCATTGCTAATTCGCGACGCGTGTATCTAGCCGCGGATTACTCCAAGTTCCATCGCAACCCTGTGGTACGCCAAGGGAATCTTTCCCAGCTGGATGCGTTGTTCACTGACCGTAAGCCTCCCGAGTCTATCCAGCAGTTGCTAACCCAATATGATGTGGCGCTCTATATCGCCTAAACGGGCCAAGGCTGCTTTGTAGAGGTATTTTCGTACTTGAGCATCAATAAGGCTTAGCGTAGCCTTATTCATAATAAAGCGAAAATATTCACCTCAAAGCGAACATCTAATGTCCCGTTATCTACTTTCTATTGATCAAGGTACCACCAGCTCCCGTGCCATCTTGTTTAACCGACAAGGGGAAATTGCGGCCGTTGCCCAGCAAGAGTTTACCCAGCACTTTCCCCGTGATGGCTGGATTGAGCATGATCCTGAAGATATTTGGGAATCAGTAGTTGCGACCTGCAAAGAAGTGCTGGTGAAGGCCAGTATTTCTGCAGGTCAAGTGGCGGGTGTGGGTATTACCAATCAGCGTGAAACCACGCTGTTGTGGGACCGCGCAACAGGTAAGCCACTTTATAACGCGATTGTATGGCAGGATCGGCGAACGTCTGATACCTGCCAAACGCTGCGTGAAGCTGGGCATACCGATAGCGTTCAAGCAAAAACCGGCCTGTTAATTGATCCCTACTTTTCGGCGACGAAACTGGCGTGGTTGCTTGAGAACGTGGAGGGTGCCCGTGAACGCGCTGAGCGTGGCGAGCTGGCATTTGGCACCGTAGATAGCTTTCTGATTTGGCGGCTGACAAACGGTAAGCAGCATGTCACCGATGCCACCAATGCCTCACGTACAGCGCTCTTTAACATACACACCCAGCAATGGGATGAGGATTTGCTGGCGCTGTTCAACATACCCGCCAACCTGCTGCCCAGTGTGAAAGACTCCAGCGATGATTTTGGCATGATGGAGACAGAGTGGTTAGGGGCTGAGCTACCGATTGCCGGTGTGGCGGGCGATCAGCAGGCAGCGCTAGTAGGGCAGGCATGCTTTACGCCGGGTATGGGAAAAAGCACCTACGGCACCGGCTGCTTTATGATTGTAAACACCGGTGACACGCCCGCGCTTTCGCGTAATCGCTTGTTGACCACCATCGGCTATCGGCTTAACGGTAAGCCCACCTATGCGCTGGAAGGCAGTATTTTTGTCGCAGGCGCAACCGTACAGTGGCTGCGGGATGGCTTGAACCTGTTTGCGGATGCGGCTGAAACCGAGGCGCTTGCCAAGGAGACCCGGCTGGGCCATAGCGTCTATTTGGTACCTGCCTTTACGGGGCTTGGGGCGCCGCACTGGGACCCTAAAGCGCGGGGAGCAATCTTTGGCCTGACACGGGACACCGGTATTGCAGAAATCGTTGCGGCAGGCTTGCAGGCAGTCTGTTATCAAACTCGCGATTTACAGCACTGCATGAACGACGATATGGACGCCACACCAAGCAAACTACGCGTGGATGGCGGCATGGTTAAGAACAGCTGGCTGATGCAGTTTTTGTCCGACATGCTGGATGTTGAGGTGGATCGTCCCACTATTTTAGAAACTACTGCACTGGGAGCAGCGTACCTGGCAGGCTTACGCTTAGGCTGGTATGACTCTTTGGAAGAAATTGAACAGCTCTGGGACTGTGAAAAGAGCTTTATGCCGACCATGGAGGATGCGTCTCGCGAGCAGCTGTACCAAGGCTGGCTGGATGCCGTGTCGCGCGTACGTTCCGGCGAATAAGGCCATCACGTAGCCATCGTAAGGTGGCTGCGTGCACTTCTTGATTCTCTTCTTGTTGTAAGCTTTTAACACGTTTAACCCTGGGCGGCGGCCAATGTAGTCAAGCTACAACGGGGCGTGCGTCCAATGATGCATTGTTGGCTGATCGTTCATGAACCATAGTCAAGGCATGGGATGGAGTGATGCCTCGTTACCCCGACACATCGCACTATGCCTTGCCATATAACCTTTGTGCGTGCATACAGCAGGCGCTAAAGAGCGAAGATTTTATCTGTTTTTTTGACCGTTCGCAGTCACCGAACCAGGTGCTTATCCGACCTGGCATGAGTAGCAATGCCACCATACGTATAGGGCGGCTGGCTTTGCCAACGAAAGCCCTTTGTGAGACCGGCAACGGATGACCATACCATGAGGTACTGAATATGAACTGTATTGAACTAAGCCAACAAGCTAACCAGATTGCCAGTACATTTAGCAAGCAGGACCTAGCTAAACTGGTACTTGCGCTTAAAGATAGCCCGAGATCGCTTCAATGTGCCGTGGAAGTGATCGATACGCTCGATAGTCGGTCTGGCTGTACGCTGGATGAAGCCTGGGATGAAGTGTTGGCAGGCGACTCGCAGCTACAGGTTGCCAACGAGGAGTAAGGCGTTAAACGCTTAGAAGCCTTGGTGGTGGATGTACACAAAGCTCCCTTAAAAATTTTAAGGGAGCTTTTTTAGCACGATAATTGGGTTATGTCCGTTTGATTATGTCCGTTTGGTTATGTGCTTTTAGCAAGCACTAGGCGTCTGCCATTGCTTGTTGAATCGCCTCGCCAGAATTATTTTCGAAGTAGGCATTAAATCGTTCATCGGCCTGGTCACCGAAAAGCATCCGGCAAGCCTCTTTAAGCCCTTCAGAGTGGCGTAGCTGATCATGACGCACCACAAGCGATATTTTGGCCCGGCGGCGCAGGAAATCTTCCAGTTCAGTGATCATTTCATAATCGCGGGCGTGTTCAAGCTCAACGCGAATATATTCGGTACCTTCAATAAGCAAGGCGGCCTGGTCATGGTCTGCTTCGATTTTCTCAAGCATCGCAAACGCTTTATCCGCGTAGCGGCGCCACAGGCGTTTTGTCAGTAGCTCTGAAGAGGTGCTGGGCGTCATCGCATCAAGGCCGATACGCTCGGCCTGAGCCATAAATTGCTGCTTAACAGAATCAGCAGGTTCGCCGTACCACTGGAACCTGGGGTTGGTTAACGTCACGCCTAGCTGGGTTACCGCATCCGCAATTTCATCACCGACGTTTAAACAGTCGGTGAGCTTGCCACCAAAGATACTGATATGTGCCGTATCGTCATGTGTATCAATAATGTGCTTGCGTGAAAGCTGCAGGAAGTCACGGTCACTGCCTTGGTTGGCCTCGACGGCCAAGGGGCGCACGCCACAGCGTGTTGAAATAATATCGTCAGGTGTCAGGGGCTTCTCAAGCGTTAAGCGCTTGTTAATGTTCTCCAGCACGAAGCTTACGTCTTCATCGGTCACCACCGCATTAGGGTGGTCCATGTGCGTATCGGTAGTGCCGATACAGGTACGATTGCCCATGGGGATAACAAAGAAAAGCCGCCCATCGTCAGCAAAAAACGCCAGTACACGCTTTGACTCTGTTAACTGCGGCACGATTAAGTGGATGCCCTTTGAGTAAAGGTGCTGGTGAGATGTCTGCTGGTTGGTCAGCTTGTTGTGATGATCTACCCACGGGCCAGCCGCGTTAATCAATACCTTGGCTCGTATCTCAAACGTGCTGCCATCCATGGTGTTGCGGGCTTTCGTTACCCAGACACCATCTTTGCGCTCAGCACCCAGCGACTCCACATAGTTGGCGGCTGTCGCACCGAAATCGAGCGCGTGGCGGATAAAATTAAACACAAACCGAGCATCATTGTCGTGCAGGTAGGCATCCGAATACTCAAAGCCGCCCACTGATGTATCGACATTAATGATCGACTCTTCTTGCTTGATGTTTTTTGGCGAAAGCAGGCGGGGCGTTTTGGTAAAACCATTACCCATTAACCAGTAAAGCCAGGTGCCTGCCCAAAGATAGCGAGGGGAGTGGCGAAACCCTTTGGTAATCGTGGTGAGAAAACGTATTTCCTCAACCGTGGAAGGGTAACTCTTGATCAGATGGTTGCGGCTTTTACAGAGTTTACGCACCAGACCAAAGTCATTGCTTTCCATATACTTGATGCCCCCCCACACCAGGTTGGAGGAGTGCATGCTGGTGCTGCCTGCAAAGTCGCCACGATCAATCAAGGCGACTTTGGCACCTTTGCCTGCCAGTGCCGCCGCGCTGGCCGCGCCATTAATACCGCCACCAATTACCAGCGCGTCAAAGGTGGTACTTGTCAATTGACTAACGTTTTGTTCACGCAGGGTCATGATAGCCTCATTAATGGGAAATTAGGTTTGATAACCAAAGCAAAACACAGTTATTTTCATTTATGAAGAATATGTGATCGTTTGCGATCTTTCAAGTTTGAAAACGAACATTGGGCGCCTATAAAAAAACCGGCTCCATTGTGGAGCCGGCTTATGGCAATCCTGTTTCCAGGATGTGTTATTCGACGTGGGCTTCCTCAGGATTAATTGGCGCTGCCTGCGTCGCATTATGATTAATGAGCGTGCCTTTATTCTTTGCAAACGCATCGTAGGCAAAGTCATCGACCGTTAGCATCTCCAGCACGTTCTTTTCGAATTCGCGCATAAAGATCGTTTCTTCTTCACTAAGCAGGCCCTTCTCAAACGCTACCTCAACCCGAGCTTCAGGGTGAAGGGCCGTTTGAGGCAGCTCACCTTTGGCGTAGGCTTTGTTAACCGTGCGATAAATGGCTTCAGCACGGTCATAATCAACCAGCAGTGCGTTGTAGCGCGCCAATGGGTTGGGTTGTTCGCCGTCGTCGGTATCCCAGGTGTTGGAAAGCAGTTTGGTACGCAACGCAGTGTGGGTGGAAACCCGTTTAGCAATGTCGCGTGCCAAATCGTCATGGGGTTTATCCCAACGACGGCCGGTTGGCATTACCACGGCGTTAAGCACACGGCCGAGTGCCCGATTAGGCAAGTTGTCGAAAATCTCCACAAAGGCTTGTTCCGCACGGTGCAGCAGGAAGCGGCAGCTGTAGTGAAGCAGGGCGTCTTCGCCTTCCACTTTGTCACCTGCTTGCCACTGTTTGAGCACCATGGATGCGAGATACAGGTTAGAGAGCACATCGCCCAAACGGGCAGAGAGCATTTCGCGTTTTTTCAGCGCGGACCCCAGGCTTGCCATGGCGGCATCCGCACATAGTCCAAAGCCTGCCGAGAGGCGGGCAATATCTTGCGCATAAGCCGCGGCTGGCCCGTCAAATGGCACGCGTTCTTTACCAACCCCTAGCCCCATGGTGAACGCACGTGCGGCGTTACCAAAAATCAGGCCCGCATGGCTGAAGAAGGCTTTATCAAACGCGTTGATGTCGTTGGCATCCTTGGCGGCCAGCTCTTCCAGCACGTAGGGGTGACAGCGGATCGCCCCTTGACCAAAGATCATCAGGTTGCGCGTCATGATGTTGGCGCCTTCAACGGTAATCGCTACCGGGTTGGCGCTATAGCCAATACCTAAATAGTTACGTGGGCCCAATGTGACCGCTTTACCGCCATGCACATCCATCGCATCGCTTAACAAATCACGTTGGAACTCGGTCAGTTGGCTCTTCAAAATCGCTGAAGGAACCGCCGGTTTCTCACCATGATCAATCAGGTTAGCCGTTTGATAAACGGTTGCCTGGGAAATGTAAGCCATCGCTGCCATACGTGCCAGCGGTTCTTGAACGCCTTCCATTTCGGCGACAGGCACGTTGAACTGACGACGAACACGCGTAAAGCCACCGCTCCAGCCCAGTGCGTAGCGGGCGGTGCCGGTCGCGCCGGAGGGCAGCGTGATACAACGACCAATCGATAGGCACTCAACCAGCATGCGCCAGCCTTGGCCAATCATCTCCTGCCCACCGATGATGGTATCCAGCGGGACAAAGACATCCACACCTTTAATCGGGCCGTTCATAAACGGGCTGCCGATGGGGTGATGGCGGCGGCCAATGTCCATGCCTTTCGTATCGCGAGGAATGAGCGCTAAGGTAATGCCTCGGTCTTCTTCGTCGCCCAACAGCTTTTCAGGGTCGAATAAACGGAAGGCTAAACCTACAACCGTGGCAATGGGAGCCAGCGTGATCCAGCGTTTTTCAAACGTCAGGCGCAGGCCCAGCGTCTCTTTTCCATTAATAATCTCTTTACACACTACGCCGGTATCAGGCAATGACGTTGCGTCAGAGCCCGCCCGCGGGCCTGTTAGGCCGAAGCAGGGGATTTCGCGGCCATCGGCCAAACGGGGCAGGTAGTGGTCTTTCTGTTCCTCAGTACCGTATTTAAGCAGCAGCTCGCCCGGGCCGAGGGAGTTGGGCACCCCAACGGTCACCATTAACGTTTCGTTGGCGGAGAGTTTTTGCAATGCCATGGACTGGGCTTTTGCTGAGAAACCCAGGCCACCGTACTCCTTGGGAATAATCATCCCAAAGAAGCCTTCTTTTTTTAGGTAGTCCCATAACTGCTGGGGCAGGTCGGCACGCTCTTGAGCAATGTCCCATGCGTTACACATGCCAGCCGCTCTAGCGCACTGGTTATCAAGAAAAGCCTGTTCATCTTCGCGCAGGCCTTCATCCTTGTAAGCCAGCAGCTTATTCCACTGTGGCTTACCGGAGAAAAGCTCCCCGTCCCAGGAAACGCTACCGGCTTCTAGCGCCGTGCGCTCGGTGGCGGAGACCTTTGGCGCGACCTTTTTGAAAACTTTAAAAATCCGCGGTGTCAGCCACTGTTTGCGCACTGCTTCAAGGCCCGTCACAGCAACGACCAGAGCAGCGATTAGCAGCAATACGCCTATAACGGCGGCGTCAAAGAGTAGGCCAACAAGCCCTAATATACCCAACAGTGTCAGGGCTGCTGGGGCGCCTGCTTCGCGGCGCATAACAATCAGCAGGCCAACCACGGCCAGGATAATCAGTAGTAGGGTGAGCATAGAACGTCTCCATGTATTATTAGGCACTGTCCAGTTCTGGTCTGCATTGCGCTTGGCTCAGAACGTTGATGTCTGATCCACCGATGCAGCCTTGCCGTCGTGTGTAACGCTTGAAGTGATGATTAGAACGCAAGCCATAGGCATTCGAACAGATGTTTGAATATTGGCAGACGTACGCTATCCCGCGCAAGTCGTTACGTCTTTTTATCCTGCTTATTAATAGTAGCTTAGTAAAAAAAAGCCACGGCAGTTAGCCGTGGCGCTTGGATGAACGGGGATTCACGTGTGAAAACGTCATTCACCCATGTTGGGCAGGCGCGCCGTTAGCTACAAAATAGGTAACTTGCGCGCGAGGCAGCGGTTCGTGTCCACGGATGTGGTCGGCAATCTTTTCGGCCAGCATGATGGTTGGCGCATTCAGGTTGCCGGTAGGAATTAGGGGAAACAGTGAGGCGTCAACCACCCTTAAGCCTTCTACGCCATGAACGCGGCCTTGGCCATCTGTCACGGCCAGCGAATCGTCTCCCATACGGCAACTGCCACAGGGGTGATACGCCGTTTCCGCGTTTGCCTTAATAAACTGATCCAGCGCTTCATCGCTTTGTACATCAGGCCCTGGGGAAATCTCACGGCCTCGGTACTTATCGAATGCGGGTTGTTCGATAATGTTGCGCGTTAAGCGAATGGCATCACGGAACTCTTCCCAGTCTTTTTCATGCGACATGTAGTTGAACAAAATACTGGGTGCCGCGTGCGGGTCTTTTGAGGCTAGCCGAATGCGGCCTCGGCTTTTGGAGCGCATCGAGCCCACGTGCGCTTGAAAGCCATGCGCTTGAACCGCGCTTTTGCCATTATAGCTAATCGCGATGGGTAAAAAGTGATACTGCAGGTTGGGCCACTCTTCCTCATCACGGCTGCGAATAAACGCACACGCTTCAAACTGGTTGCTGGCGCCAATGCCCGTACCCTTGAGTAGCCACTCAGCGCCTATCATGGGCTGGTTGTACCATTTTAGAGCGGGGTAGAGCGAGATGGGTTCTTTACATGCGTACTGAATGTACATCTCTAAGTGGTCTTGCAGGTTTTCGCCGACACCCGGCAGGGCATGAACGGGCTTGATGCCTAGCGGCTCGAGCACTTCAGGATAGCCGATGCCCGAGCGCTGCAAAATTTGAGGTGACGCAATAGCACCACCACACAGCAGCACTTCCCGCTTGGCGCGGGCGGTCTGCTGTTGCCCTTTGCGCTCGTAGCGCACACCTACAGCGCGCTTGCCGTCAAACTCAATGATGTCGGTAACGGCGTGGGTTTCTATGGTCAGGTTGGTGCGCTGTTTGGCGGTGTCCAGGTAACCCCGGGCGGTAGAGGCGCGTCGCCCCTTGGGCGTAACGAACCGGTCCATGGGGCCAAAGCCTTCTTGCTGATAGCCGTTAACATCGTCTGTTTCCGGGTAACCTGCCTGTTTGCCTGCTTCAATAAAGATGCGATACAGCGGGTTGTTACCGTTTTTGGGAGTAGTGATGCTGACAGGGCCGCTGCCACCGTGGTAGTCGTTGGCCCCGGTGTCGCGGGTTTCTGACTTTTTAAAGTAGGGTAGGCAGCTTAAGTAATCCCAATCTTCCAAGCCTGGCTGTTGAGCCCAGTTATCGTAATCCAGTGCATTACCGCGGATATAGCACATGCCGTTAATCAACGAAGAGCCGCCCAACCCTTTCCCGCGCCCGCACTCCATGCGACGGCCATCCATATGTGGTTCCGGGTCCGTTTCAAATGCCCAGTTGTAACGCTTTCCCTGAAGTGGAAAGGCGAGGGCTGCTGGCATTTGGGTACGAAAATCAAGCCGGTAGTCCGGCCCGCCGGCCTCTAACAAGAGAACGCGGACGTCGCTGTCTTCCGTTAAACGCATAGCCAGCACGCTTCCCGCTGAGCCCGCGCCGATAATAATGTAATCAAATTCATGCGGTTGCGGCATAGTTACACCTTGAGAGAGTAGAATAGCTGGCGTGTTTGCTGTTTCGCTTTAAAACACCGACTCAAAGGGGCCCATCTCGATTTGTACCGACTTGGTTTGGGTATAGTGGTTAAGCGTATCGATACCATTTTCACGGCCAATGCCCGACTCTTTATAACCGCCAACCGGCATTTCAGAAGGTGATTCACCCCACGTATTCATCCAGCAAATACCCGCTTCCAACTGATGAATAACGCGATGCGCCCGGTTTAAGCTTTCGCTAAATACGCCGGCTGCCAAGCCATACCGGGTGTCGTTGGCGCGACGAATGACGTCAGCTTCATCATCAAAGGCCAGCACCGACATCACTGGGCCGAAAATTTCTTCCTGCACAATGCGCATATCATCTGTGCAATCGGTAAATACGGTAGGTGCTGCCCAAGCGCCGTTGGCCCAGTCGCCGCTTTTCCACTCATCACCCCCCACCAGCAGGCGGGCGCCTTGCTGTTTACCCAAGGCAATATAGGAAAGCACCTTTGCCTGGTGCTCAAAACTGACCAGAGGACCAAAATTAACGCTAGGGTCCATAGGGTCGCCTGCTTTGATGCGCTTAACACGCTCCACCAGCTTGGCTTCAAATGCGTCTTTCACACTGCGTTCGATAAACACCCGCGTACCGTTGGTGCAAACTTGGCCACTGGAGTAGAAATTGGCCATCATGGCCGCATCGGCGGCGCGGTCCAGGTCCGCATCGGCAAAGATGATCAGCGGTGACTTTCCACCCAGTTCCATCGTAACGTCTTTAAGCGATGAGCTAGCGGCTGCGGCCATCACTTTTTTGCCGGTACCTGCTTCACCGGTAAACGACACTTTGGCAATGCTCGGGTGTGCCGTCAGCATCGCGCCTACGTCGCCATCGCCTTGCACCACGTTGAAAACACCGTCTGGCAGGCCAGCTTCGGTAAATATCTCAGCCAGTTTAATTGCGCTCAGCGGTGTCACTTCACTGGGTTTAAAGACAACGGCATTACCTGCCGCCAGCGCTGGCGCGGCTTTCCAGCAGGCGATTTGAAGGGGGTAGTTCCACGCGCCGATGGCGCCAATGACGCCCAGCGGCTCGCGGCGGGTATACACAAAGGAGCTTTCGCGCAGTGGAATTTGGCTACCTTGAATAGCGGGGGCCAGCCCTGCGAAGTACTCAATCGCATCAGCGCCCGTCACGATGTCGACACTTGCTGTTTCGCTAATCGGCTTACCGGTGTTGCGGGTCTCGAGCGCTGCCAGCTCGTCATTGCGCTCACGCAGCAACGCAACCGCGCGCTGCATAATACGGGCGCGCTCCATGCCGGTCATGGCAGCCCACTCGCGCTGGCCACGCTGGGCCGCTTCAACGGCTGCGTCAACGTCCTGTTGGCTTGCTTGGCCAAGTGTCGCAAGCAGGCTGCCATCAAATGGGTTAGTAACGGTAAAAGTAGTACCTGACGTGGCAGCGACCGGACGACCATCAATATAGAGAGGCTGTACATCTTGAGCGGACATGTTGATCTCCTTTATAACCTTAATGAGCGGGTGCTGAGTGTTGATATTGGTGATGGGCCAAGAGTTGATCAAGATAGTGGAGCGCTAGATGGCGGGCTTTGTCGGCATCAAGCCCTTCGGGTGTTAATGCACCGCGTAGCCATAAACCATCAATCATGGCGGCCAACCCACGGGCCGCATTGCGTGCCTCAACGTGGGGGAGCACGCGTCGAAACTGACAGCATAAATTGGCGTAAAGGCGTCTATCGTTCACATTCTGTAGGCGCTGGAGCATCGGCTTGTGCATGCTGCTGGCCCAAAAGGCAAGCCATGTTTTAGCCGCAGGGCCGGTCACTTGAGTGCGATCGAAGTTGCCTTCGATAATCGCGCTGATGTGCGCTTTAGGTGAGTCATCGTTCAACGCCCTGCGCCGCGCAGAAATAGCGTCACTAAGGTCAGTCAAGATCTGGCGCATAGTGGCTTCAAGAAGGCCATCTTTCCCGCCAAAGTAGTGACTGATGATGCCTGCAGAGACGCCCGCGTGACGGGCAATCCGCATAATGGTTGCTTCTGCCAACCCCACTTCGTCAATGGCCGCCATGGTGGCGTTGATTAACTGCTGGCGGCGTATCGGTTCCATTCCCAGCTTTGGCACAGCTGTCTCCTGATGACGTTGAATGCCTAACTTGAAACATACGGTTAGTCATGATTATCTGTATATCTTAGTAGTTGTTTATTGAACGTTCAATCAATAAACGCTGGTGCATGTTGCTGCGCTTGGCGTTAAAGGAATAAACATGCCCATTTACGTAAAATAGAAGGGGAGTTGTAATGAAACGTGTCCAGGTGGCGGGATTAAGCGCATTGGTGTTGGGGGCTGCTATGCCCATGATGGCCCAAGCCGATGAGTGTTCGCGTGTGCGTTTTGCCGAAGTGGGCTGGACCGATATTACCGCGACGACGGCGTTGGCCAGCGAAGTGTTGGAGGCGCTAGGCTACACGCCAACCGTCGATACGGTGTCAGTGCCGATTGCCTATGCGGGCATGCGTAACAATGATTTTGATGTTTTTCTAGGCAACTGGATGCCCTCTATGGCGTCCATCAGCGACCCGTATATTGAGAGTGGCGATGTTGAGCGGTTAGTTGTCAATTTAGAAGGCGCCAAATACACGCTGGCCGTACCGCAATACGTGTACGATGCAGGTGTTACCTCTGTGAATGATTTGGCGGCTCACGCTGATCAATTTAACCATCGCGTGCATGGTATCGAGGCGGGTAACGATGGCAATGAGCTTATCCAGCAAATGATTGATGATAATGCCTACGACCTGGGCGATTGGCAGGTGGTGGATTCCAGTGAAGCAGGCATGCTTTCAGAGTTGACAACACGCGTCCCCAATGAAGAGTGGATGGTCTTTCTGGGGTGGGAGCCGCATCCCATGAATACCAACTTTGATATGGCCTATTTATCCGATGCGGATGATTACTTTGGACCTGATTTGGGTGGCGCCACGGTGCACACCAATACGCGCGCCGGGTTTGTCGAAGCGTGCCCGAACGTGGGTACACTACTTGGCAATATGACGTTTACGCTGGAAATGGAAAACCAGTTAATGGGCGCCATTATGAATGAGGGTGTCGACCCTCGCGTTGCCGCCAATCGTTATTTAAAAGAGCACGACGATTTATTAGCCACGTGGCTTGAAGGTGTGACGACCCGGGATGGTGAGCCTGCACTGCCAGCGGTTCAGACCGCTCTGTAAATCTGTCATTGTCTCATTGAAAGGTAAGCCTGTTTTCGGCTTGCCTTTTGTTTCGAGAATAGGCATAATCTGCACCCGCTGATGTCGGAAAGGCTACGTAGCTCAGCTGGTTAGAGCACATCACTCATAATGATGGGGTCCCCTGTTCAAATCAGGGCGTAGCCACCAAAATCAGCGCCGCAGTACATGGCTATTCAAGTGTATTGCTATGGTGGCCCCTTAGGTCCTCCCGCAACGCTAAACTGCAAACCCCGCCAGGCCCGGAAGGGAGCAACGGTAGTGGTGGCTGCGTGTGCCGGGATGTGGCTTTTGGGGCCGCCTCCATTTCTGTCGTTTCCAGCCTGTTGTGATATAAATTCCAGCCAAAATGACATAATTTGCGGCTTATCGTGACATAACCTGTTTTTGTAGTAATCCTACGAAATGGGGTGTTGTCATGTTTAGCGCAAGCTCCGTCACCCTCGTGTTAAAAACCTCTACAAATTTGCTAGTTTTAAAACAAGCTGTACTCGCATTGTTGAGTCTTCCTTGACGGGTTGTGATCAGCACGCGTGCTATTACTACTGGGAACATGGCGATTAAGCAGCTAAAGCGAGTAGCGCCTTTATCTTATGCGATGGCATGCATTTTCTTATATCCATCCAAGGCTTTGAAGAACTCCGTGGCGGTGATGCCCAAGGCCAATGTGTGCTTGGGCTCAGGTAGCGAATAAATCATTGGTCTGTTAGCGACAAGCACGTCATTGTGCATGGACTCACGACGACTAGATGAATCGTTTTAGCATTGGTAGTCCCTGCCTGAGAGGTTTCCCCGTGAAAGCACCCCAGTTCGAGATAAGCCAGCCTCCTGGCGCGCCACTCAGGTCAACTGACTATTCGTAGCCGTTGTCTCGGTGAGAGGGGGGGAGAGCATAAGAGTGAGGGGAATCCCCAGGGGGGCGCTGGCAGAGACTAGCTGCCTGGGCGCATTACTTCATGAAAGGCATTGCCAGGGGTTTCCTGCATGACGTTTTTCTACATAACAACGCTTCGAGCAGCAAGCCATTTCGCTTTGCAGCCAGTCTTCAGTGCCCAAGCGAGAACAATGATAAATCAATCACTACAATAAGGAGATACATCGTATGGGCTTATTAAATAAACGGGCCTCGTCGACGTACGACGACAGCGACATGCAGACGGATTATGTTGTAGGGCAGGACAACATCCAGGGAAGTATGGGGCCCATCGGTTTTGACATTCATAACCGCGTCTTTGTCCTGTCCGCACTCGCCTCGTTGATTTTCATTGTGTTGACCCTGATGCTCCCGGCGCAGGCAGGGGAGCTGTTCCAATCTATCGTTGGCTTCTCGACGCGCACGCTGGACTGGTACTTCATGATTCTGGTGGATTTTTTCATTGTCTTCTGTCTGGCGCTGATCGTGCTTCCCCATGGCAAAGTGAGACTAGGCGGCCCGGATGCCCGGCCGGAACACAGCTACCTGTCGTGGTTCGCTTTGTTGTTCACGGCGGGTATCGGGATCGCCTTGCTGTTCTTCAGCGTGCTGGAACCGGTTTATCATGCAAATGTGTCTTCGCCCTTAGGCACCCCTTCGCCCTTCGGTACCGACGGTGCGCTAAATATGGCCGCGATTGGCGAAGCCTCGGCCATGGGGCTGGCGGGGACGTTTCTACACTGGGGGCTGCACGGCTGGGCCGTATACGCGGTGATGGCGCTTGCCCTGGCGATCTTTAGCTATAACAAGAAACTGCCGTTTTCTATTCGCTCGATCTTCTTTCCTATCCTGGGGGATCGCGTATGGGGCTGGTGGGGCCACTGGATCGATATCCTGGCGGTGTTTTCCACCTTGTTTGGCTTGGCCACGGCACTGGGCCTGGGCGCGCAGCAGGCCAACGCGGGACTAAATTTTGTTTTCGGCATGGAAATCAATACCACGACACAGGTCATTATCATTGCACTTGTCACTGCGGTGGCGCTGGTATCGGTGTGGCGCGGCCTGGAGGGGGGCGTAAAGCGACTCTCCGAGATCAACATGATCGCGGCCTTGATGTTCTTCTTCTTTGTGCTATTCGCTGGCCCGACCCTGATGGCGATCAGCGGCATGTGGACGGGAATCACCCATTATGTGACGGAGCTCATTCCGCTCTCGGCGCCCTTTGGACGTGAAGATGACGCCTATCGTCAAGACTGGTCGGTGTTTTACTGGGCGTGGTGGGTCAGCTGGGCGCCTTTTGTCGGCATGTTTGTCGCGCGCGTGTCCAAGGGTCGTACGGTGCGTGAATTTCTGCTCTGCGTGCTGATTGTGCCAAGCCTTTTTATCTTTATCTGGATGGGGGTATTCGGCAGCATTGCACTGGATCAGCTTTATACCAATCCCGCCGCCAGTCTGGTCAAGGAGTACGTGATCGATAGCTACCGTCCCGAACTAGCCCTATTCGGCATGCTCAATGAGCTACCGCTGACGGGCTTGATGTCGAGCCTGGGGATCATTCTGGCGCTCACTTTCTTCGTGACGTCATCGGATTCCGGCTCTCTGGTGATCGATACCATCACCGCCGGCGGCAAGATCGAAGCGCCTCGGCCTCAGCGTATGTTCTGGGCGACGGTAGAGGGGTTGATTGCCATCGTGTTATTGATCGGTGGTGGGTTGTCGGCGCTTCAAGCGGGTGTCACGGCGACGGCTATCCCATTTTCCATCTTGATGCTGCTGATGTGCTACTGCATCATCCGAGCGCTGAACGGCGAGCTGCGCCGCATGCGCAACGGAAAGTAACGTGTTGACCCTTTGCCGGGCGCGATGTCCGGTAAAGAGAAGTTTTTACTGTCCCACATGAAAGAAAAACGCCTGTACCCCAACAGGTACGGGCGTCCGCGTTGCTTGTGTAATCCCCCCGAAAATCCGATTCGGCTCAGATGAGGTGAGTCGCCATGAGCTTACTCGCCGCGGGGGTAGCGCTGGGCTTCTTCGACTTCGTTCAGGTCCATGTGATTACGCATGTAACGCTCGCAAGCGTCCTGCAGCGGCTGATAGTCCCACGGGTAGTAGTGGCCATTACGCAGGGCTTCGTAGACGATCAGACGCTGTGCCTGGGAGGCGCGCACGTCGGCATCGAAGGCTTTCATGTCCCACTGCTTGTGTACCTTGGCCTGATAGTCGGCCACCACCTCGGCGTAGTCGGGATGCACCGCCAGGTTGTGCTGCTCCAGCGGGTCGGCCTCCAGGTCGAATAGCTGCGGTGGGTCAATCTCGCAATAGTTGAATTTCCACTTGCCCTCGCGGATGGTCACAATTGGCGAATAACTGGCCTCGGCGGCGTATTCCATGTACACCGGCGCGTCGCGCTTCTCGCCTCTGGTCAAGGGGAGCAGCGACTGGCCATCGGTGTAGGGCGCGATCGAGGAAAGGTCGATGCCGACCAGGTCGGCGATGGTGGTGTTGATATCGATGATCGATACGGGGTCCTCAACATTGCGCGGTTCGATCCCCGGTGCAGACAGCATCAGCGGTACCCGCGACGAGCCTTCATAGGGGCTCATCTTGAACCACAGGCCCTTTTCGCCAAGCATATCGCCGTGGTCGGCACAGACCACGATAATCGTGTTGTCGAGCATGCGGGTGCGTTCGAGCACGTCTAGAATGCCGCCGATCTTGTCGTCGACATAGGAGATGTTGGCGAAATAGCCCTGGCGAGCATTGCGCACGTCTTGGGGCTGGATGTTGAACTTGGTGTAATCGTTGGCTTCGAAAATCCGCTGGGAGTGCGGATCCAGTTCATCGAAGGGTATGGGCCCTTGCTGGGGCTCAAGATACTCGCAGTCGTTATATAAATCCCAGTATTGGCGACGTGCTACATAGGGGTCGTGCGGGTGAGTGAAACTGACGCACAGCGCCCAAGGCCGCTCGTCGTGACCGCGCGATAGGTCATATAGCCGCTGCTCGGCGTGAAACGCGACTTCGTCGTCGTATTCCATCTGATTGGAAATTTCAGCAATGCCAGCGCCTGTCACCGACCCCAGATTGTGGTACCACCAGTCGATACGTTCCCCGGGCTTGGTGTAGTCAGGTGTCCAGCCGAAATCAGCTGGGTAGACATCGGTGGTTAAGCGTTTCTCGAAACCGTGGAGCTGATCTGGGCCGACGAAATGCATCTTTCCCGACAAGCAGGTGGAATAACCTGCGCGACGCAAATGATGCGCCCATGTCGGCACGCTTGAAGGAAATTCCGCTGCGTTGTCATATACCCCGGTGCGGCTCGGCAACTGGCTCGACATGAAGGCGGCTCGCCCCGGTGCGCAAAGATAGCTAGGTGTATAGGCATTGTTGAAATTGACCGAGCGTTTGGCCAGTTTCTTGAGGTTAGGCGCATGCAAGAAATCGGCGGGGCCATCCTTGAACAGTGTACCGTTGAGTTGGTCGGCCATTAACACCAGTACATTAGGTCTAGCCATATAGAAATCTCCCTGGCGAGTATTGTTGATATTCGAAGCTGCCAATAGGCGCGACTTCAATCCCTTACAATGACGTGCCAGGAAGTAGTAAACCAATGATTTATTTGCCCCCTAAGCCCAAACTCACATTGGCCTTAGGTATAAACGACGATTTAGTGGATAGTGCCTGTTACCGCCATCAACCTGGTTCTACTGTGCCCTATATTAATGCTACTGCTAGGTGATAATCATACGGCCTACCTGCCGGTTGGAGGCTGAGCGCTATGTGTTTCCATCGTTTTTAAGGTGAAGGTAGAGTGGGTCGAACTCGCCAGCTTGCTGCAGCTTGTCCCAGTCAGGTATGGTCATCCGGCTTCTTTCGGTGATGATCAAGCCATCTGCGCGTAGTGCCTGAAAAACGCGGTTTACGTGGACGGGCGTCATCCCTGTCGCATCTGCTATTTCTGCTTGGGTCGTTGGCATATAGAACGTGTTCCCCTCAGTTAAGCCTACTGTCTTTAGGCGCACCATGAGTTCGCAGATAATATGCGCAATGCGGGAGTAAGCCTCGCGTTGTCCAATATTTAACAGCCATTCACGGAAAATAGAGGCGTAGACAAGTGTCTCGCGCCAAAAGGCAGCAACAAGCCTGGGATAGCGCTCACAGAGTTGATGCAGATCTTTATGCTGAATGAAGCCGAGCTTGCAGGGGCTGATAGAGGCAATATTAATATCTATTACTCTCAAGTGAAGGCTTTGCAGGTCGGGTATGTCGCCAGGAACATGCAGGGCCATGATCTGGCGCTTGCCTTCAATGGATACTTTGTTGACGCAGGTAAAGCCCTCAACCATCAAGCAGCACTGGTTTGGCTGATCGCCCACTTTAACAATGTCTTGATTGCTCTTGATTTCTTTTGTGTGAATCGGTAACCCCATCAGTGCCTGCTTCTCTTCACTGGTAAGCGCGAAAATATTTTCTAATTTGCGGATCATGATGTGATTGGGCGAGAAGGGCGCTGTGGTCATGTTTGGCTCCGAGGTTTGCAGAAATAATGAAGCCTGATGCAACATTTCCTGCGCACTATATGGTTTGGTAATGCCAGTCTCAAGCATGCTCCACGTGAGGTGAAATAGCCAGGTTACGCGATTTATCGTATTGAATTTTATTTATTCGGAAGGAGACTTTAAAAAAAATTAAAGTTCTGTGGCAGGTATTTTCATCAGTGACGCTAGGCTGGTGTGTTGGCCTTGCAGCAAATCGGCCAGTGTATATTGATCCAGAACGCCCAAAAAGGCGTCTAGTGCATCGTTAAGGATAGGCTTTAAGCGGCATGCGGGGGTAATGATGCAGGCGCTATCGTCTCGAAAGCACTCGACGAGCGCCATTTCCTGCTCGGTATCTCTCACCAACGTCCCTAATCGAATGTGTTCGGGCGCCCGGTTTAGCCAAAGCCCGCCATGCTTGCCGCGGATGGCTTTGAGGTACTCTTTTTGATGTAGTTCCTGGACAATTTTCATCAAGTGATTGCGCGAGATCGAGAATGTCTCGGCAATTTCCGTGATTGTTGCGCGCTCTTCTCCCTTGGCTGCCAGGTAAATCAAAACGCGAATAGAGTAATCCGTGAAGCGGGTTAGGTGCATGGTTTGCCAAGTGTGGACTAAACACTGCATTGTACGGGGTTTAAAAAGGATGGGGAATGATTCGGCTACGGGCCGCGATAATAGAAGGAAGGTGTTTGATAGAAAATGAGCGTTATTAATCATTTTTGCTCATCGTTAATGTCGTTAACATGGGGCAGAGTAATTGCCTGGTAGCCTGTATAGCATGGGTAGGGTGGATGGGGTGTTGTTAAAAAAGCGGATCAGGGAGGTCATATGAACTACGAAATAGTGCTTAAGCGCGTCTATTCAGCGTTTGAAGACGACGAGGGGGCACGCGTCCTGGTTGACCGTTTATGGCCGCGTGGAAAAGAGCGTGCTTCGCTGGCGCTAACGGAGTGGTATCGCGATGCCGCGCCTTCATCATCTCTAAGGCGTGACTACCACCAGGGCAAGATTAGTGAGGCTTCCTTTCAGACCCGCTACCGTTTGGAATTAAAGGAGTCTGATGACGCATTACTACCGCTGATGCGTTATGCCAGGCAAGGTAAGCTGACGTTATTAACGGCTTCACGCCAACTGGACCATTCACATTTGCCCACTCTGCGTGAAGCGGTGCTGGACGCGCTGGATATAGAAGACCGAGCAGACCAAGAGTTAGCGTCCTCACCGTGTTACTTAAATAGCACTTCTCAGGATAGTGAGTAGCGAGGGATGTTATCACTAGGCTGGCTATCGGTCGTGATTAACGCGTTGTTTGTTCGTCAATAAAGTGCTGCATAATCGCCAGAGTTTCATTGCTGACATGATGCTCCATGCCTTCAGCATCAATGCGTGCGGTATGATCATTAACGCCCAGCGCGCGTAAAAAATGTAGCACTATATCGTGCCGTGCCCGGGATGTTTCTGCCATTTTTTGGCCTTCCGCTGTTAGAAACAGGGAGCGGTAAGGCTTGCTGGTGACCAGTCCCAGCTCATTTAAGCGGCGGATCATCTTGGATACGGTCGCTTGACTCACCCCCATGCGGCTGGCGATGTCGGCGGCGCGCGCTTCTCCCCGATGGCGAATCAGGTCGCCGATCAGCTCAACGTAATCTTCGATTAGCTCGGTTTCATGCGCATTGCGCACGGTTTCATATTGCCGTGTGTGCTCTTCAATGGGCGGCAATGCGTCATTGCAGTAACTTTTACTCATACATTTGGCGTTATGGGGAAGCGGCTGATCGTTATCACTCATTGGCAGACTATATCGAGGTGAATGGAAAACTCTAATGGATCATGGTAGCGCATATTGTAGAATAATTGTTAGCCAAGGCTAAACTATTTGCACAATGCTTTTTTGTTGAGCTAAAGTTGTAATTAGCGCAAACCAAATTCACAACGGGGGACGTCCATGAGCCAACGAAAAACATGCTTGATGATAAGTTTGTTGCTTGCGACGGCGGGCAGCGTTACGACGGCCAGTGCCCAGACGCTATCGCCGCCGATTAATGTTGTGGCGACGTTTACAGTATTGGGCGATTTGGTGGCCCGCGTGGCAGGAGACGACGCCAACGTATCAGTGCTGAGCCCTGTTAATGCAGAGGTGCACGAGTGGGAATTAACGCCCAATAATTTTGCCGCTCTGGAAGAAGCCGATATTGTTTTTTATAACGGCTATCAACTGGAGCAGTGGATGCGCCAAGTGGAAGCGACTACCCAAGGCGATGTGTCCTTGGTCGCCGTTGCCGAAGCGTCTGAATACCCCACTCAACATATTATGATTGGCGATATGCAGGGCGATGTCGACCCACATTTGTGGACAGACCCGCGTGCGGCAATGGCCTATGTTCATGTGATAGCGAATGAGTTGGAAGACCTTCTGCCAGAGCAGGCAGAGGATATTCAGGCGCGTGCCGATAACGTCGTGGCAGAACTTCAAGACCTTCACTTGGAGCTTCAACAGACGCTAAGCGATATTCCGGAAGAGCGTCGTGTTTTGCTCTCAAGCGAAGCAGCATTTTTGTATTTCTCTGATACTTATGGCTTTGAACATGACGGTATCTGGGGAAATAACGCCGAAACGGAAGGCTCGCCGCAGCAGTTAATGCGCGTCATCGACTTGATTAACGCACGCCAGCCTGCAGCGCTTTTTTGGGAAAGCACAACGTCGGATCGTTACGTTAGTAGCCTTTCCAGAGATACGGGAATTCCCACCGCGGGCCCTTTATACGTGGATTCGTTAAGCGAGCCAGAGGGCGAGGCGGGAGACTATTTTGCCATGTTGAGGCATAACGCCGATATGCTGCGCCAGTATTTAGCCGTTGAGTAGTGCACCATGACAACCAGTTTACCGAGCACGATGGCCGCCATTGAAATAACCGGGCTGTACGCTGCTTATCAGCGCCAAACCGTGCTGGAAGATATACACCTCACATTTCCCGCTGGGAAATGGACGGCCATTGTCGGGCCTAACGGTGCGGGTAAATCGACACTTTTTCATGTGTTGACCGGCAGCATGAAGCCGCTGCAAGGCAGCGTAAAAGCCTTTGACGAGCCCATAGCAAAGCATCGTCGGGCGGGGCGTATCGCGTATATGGCTCAGCGTGAGGCGATTGAGTGGGATTTTCCTGTCTCGGTATGGGACACCGTTATGGGTGGGCGCTACGGACACATGCGCAGCGATGCGTTATGGCGCCGCTTATTGCCAGCGCGCTGGCATCACGCTCGACATAGCGAAGCGGTGCATGATGCTTTGGTGGCAGTCAATATGCTCGACCTGGCTGACCGACCTATTGGCGCGCTTTCCGGTGGTCAAAAAAAACGTGTGTTGCTAGCACGCGCGCTAGCGCAGCAGGCCAGCATTTTGTTGTTGGATGAGCCACTGGCTGGCGTTGACCCGCCCAGCGAGAAGCTCATCTTGTCGGTACTTCGTCGCGAGCGTGAAGCGGGTAAAACCGTGATTATGGTCACACATGATATGCCTGGTGCTCGCCGCTATGTGGACCACGTCGTGCTGATTAATCGCTTTGTGCGGGGTACCGGTACGCCTGAAGAGATGCTAAGCGAAACAAAACTGGCCGAACTTGCAGTGAGTTCAATTGAGCAAACGGCCAATGATCGCCAAACGATGCCAGTGGCTTCCAATAGTTCTGGGCAGGGGTAAGTTACGTGGTTGATAGCATATTAATGATTGAAACGTTTAGCGATGCACTGGTAAACGGCTTAATCGCAGCGTTAATGGTGGTAGTTAACCTGCTACCTGACAGCGTTTCTGACGCCTTTCAGTATGCATTTATGCAAAGAGCGCTACTCACCTCGGTGCTGGTAGGCGCTATTTGTGGGATGCTTTCCTGTTATGTCGTGCTAAAGCGCTGGTCACTGTTGGGGGATGCGATTTCTCATGCCGTGCTGCCGGGGGTAGCCATTGCGTATTTGCTTGGCTGGCCCTTCTTTGTAGGAGCGTTTATTACTGGGGCGCTGACCTCGGTAGGCATCGGGGCGATTGAAAGGAACACACGAATTAAAGCAGATGCTGCGATGGGGCTGATGTTTACCGCCTCCTTCGCCCTTGGTGTGGTCATTATCAGTAAACTGGCTTCCAGTACCCATCTGATGCACATTCTGTTTGGCAATGTACTGGGTGTTAAACACTCAGCATTAATGCTGACCTTTGTTGCCAGCATCATTGCCATTTTAACGGTATGGCTCGCTTATCGGCCCTTGTTGCTCTATGCCTTCGACCCTCAGCAGGCACAGGCATTGGGCTTTAATACGCAGATTATTCACTATGGCCTCATTCTTTTGCTGACGCTGACGATTGTTGCAAGCCTTGAAACTGTCGGCATCATATTGGTCGTTGCCATGTTGATCACGCCAGGTGCGACAGCACATCTGCTGACAGACCGCTTCACGATAATGCTGTTGATTTCAGTATCCATTGGCATATTGTCTGCGGTTATCGGGCTTTGGCTTTCGGTAGTATTTAACGTGGCATCGGGTGGCTCAATCGTACTGGTGGCTTTCGCTTTCTTTGTTTTGGCGCTGCTCTTTTCGCCCAAGCAGGGTATCGTGCCGCGCCAGTGGCGTCATTGGAAGATGGGATAACGGCTCGTTTACGAACAGAGCACCCGAGTCCGCCATGAGTTGGCCAAAAAGCAGTACGGCCAGTGACGCCATTAGCGGGGCTAGCAAACGTACAGAGATGCCTCTATATGCCAAAACATAAGTAGCAGCAGAGAAATAACTGATGGATGCTTTTTGTAAGCGCGCTATCTGCTAAAATTTGCACCCTTCGATATTAGGCTGTGTACGAAATGGTGGCTCTTGAGTGTGCCATCCGGCATTCGCTTGTTTTTCGTACACGTCCTAATCACCTTGTCATCGGTCTGGAAATCTTCATGAATGCAGTTATTCTTGCCGTGCTTGTCATGGTAGTGCTGTCTCTTGTGCGTGTCTCAGTTGTTTTTGCATTGGTTGTAGGTGCGCTGGTGGGTGGCCTGGTGGGTGGGCTTACGCTTGACCAAACGTTAGAGGCCTTCAACAACGGCGTTGGCGGGGGAGCGCAAGTAGCGCTGGCCTATGCAACGCTCGGTGCGTTTGCGGTTGCCATCTCGCGTTCTGGCTTGCCCGATATGCTGGCGAACCGATTGATTGCCATGCTGGGCAAGGAGGCAACGGCCGCGCGTCAGGCTCGTGTGAAAACGCTGCTGCTCACCGCCATATTGTTAGTGGCTATTGCATCGCAAAACGTGATTCCGGTGCATATTGCGTTTATTCCAGTACTGATTCCTCCACTGCTTACCCTTATGAATCGTCTGAAGTTGGATCGTCGAGCGGTAGCCTGTGCATTAACGTTCGGCCTAACCGCGCCTTACATGTTATTGCCCGTTGGGTTCGGCGCAATTTTCTTGAACGATATTTTGTTGGCTAACTTAAACAGCGCCGGTACGCCATTTGGCTTGGAGATTACGCGTGGCATGGTGCCGATGGCGATGGCCATTCCTGTTGGTGGTATGGCCATTGGCTTATTAGTGGCGCTGTTCTTTAGCTACCGCGGTAATCGCGAATATGCGGATAAAGAGTTGGCGGCGGCTCCTTATCAGCAGGATTCTACACCGGCTGAGCCTCACCTCTTTGGATTGGTAATGTCTGGTGTTGCCATTGTGGCAGCGCTTGGCTTGCAGCTTTATAGCGGGTCGATGATTTTGGGTGGCCTGGTCGGGATTGGCTTGCTCTCCTTAGGCGGCATTTTTAAGTGGCGTGAAGCTGACGACCTGTTTACCAGCGGCATGCGGATGATGGCGCTGATCGGTTTTATTATGATCTCTGCGTCAGGTTTCGCCGAAGTGATGAAATCCACGGGTGAGATCGATACGTTAGTGACGGGGGCTTTTGATATCTTTGGGGATAATCGAGGTGTCGCAGCGTTAGTGATGTTGCTGGTAGGGCTTTTTATTACCTTGGGCATTGGATCATCATTCTCGACGATTCCGATTATTGCCGCGATTTTTGTACCCTTGGCGATACAGTTTGGCTTTTCCCCCATGGCAACGGTGGCGCTGGTGGGTACGGCGGCGGCATTGGGCGATGCTGGTTCACCAGCATCTGACTCGACGTTAGGGCCAACCTCAGGCCTAAACGTGGACGGGCAACACGACCACATTTGGGATAGCGTTGTACCGACATTTCTGCATTACAACCTGCCATTAATCGCCTTTGGTTGGCTGGCGGCCATGACGCTTTAATAGTGTTATAGGGCAGCAACCATTAAGCACTCAAAACGGTAATAGCAGTCACAACAAGGGCAGCCAATGGCTGCCCTTGTTGGTTTTAGCGCTTATGGCTGCTTCGGGAAGTGAACTTCAAAGGCGCTTAATAACCCGCGCAACAGAGAAAGCTCTTTTCGGCTTGGCTGGGCACGTGCAAAGAGCGCCTGAAGCTGCTCTTCGGTGCGCGCATGCGGCTGGGTAAGAAAACCACTTTGCTGCATCAAGCGGCCCAAGTGGTCCTGGAAATGCACAAACTGCTCGCGGCTGGGTGGGGTGGCGTCAAGAGGGCGCTGGTAAGTGAAGTCGTTACCAGCGCGTTTTCGCCAAGCGCGGTGGGTTTCGTAGGCGAGGATCTGTACGGCTTGAGAAAGGTTTAAAATGCCGTATTCAGGGTTGGCCGGTATGCTGACTTGATGCGTGCAGCAGCGAATCTCGCCATTGGTTAAGCCCGAACGCTCACGGCCAAAAACGAGTGCGACGGGGGCATTGGCCGCGTTTAAAATAACCTGTTCGGCCATTTCATCCGGCTCATCAAAGTGGGGAAGTGGCAGGCTGCGTAATCTGGCGCTTGCGCCAATCACTTGCACGCAATCCTGCACCGCTTCTTCAAGGTTAGTAACCACGCGGGCGTTTTCCAGCACATCCGTCGCGCCCGCTGCCAGTCGGGTGGCCTCTTCATCAGGGAAGCTTCGTGGGTTAACCAGTACCAGGTGGGTTAGTCCCATGGTTTTCATGGCGCGAGCGGCAGCGCCTATGTTGCCAGGATGAAAGGTTTGCACGAGTACAATGCGAATGTTGGAAAGCACGGTAATGATGACCTAAAAGCTGCCTAATAAAGGCGCTGATGGTAGCACGCTTTAACGCCGGGTACGCGTGGGCATTACGCAGGCGTTAAACGGCAAGAACCCCGCAAAGGCGGGGTTCTTGGTGACGCTAGGCGTCAGAGCGGTAGGCTCAGGGGTGCATCACATCATGCCGCCCATGCCACCCATTCCGCCCATGCCACCCATATCCGGTGCAGCTTCTTTCTCTTCCGGATCGTCAGCGATCATGCACTCGGTGGTGATCATCAGACCAGCAACGGAACCCGCAGACTGCAGCGCAGTACGGGTTACTTTTGCCGGGTCAAGAACACCCATTTCGAACAGGTCGCCGTACTCACCCGTTTGAGCGTTGTAGCCGAAGTTACCTTCGCCGTCTTTAACGCGGTTGATCACAACAGCGGCTTCTTCACCGGCGTTGGTAACGATCTGACGCAGCGGAGACTGCATAGCGCGCAGCGCCATGTTGATACCGTGGTTCTGATCTTCGTTATCGCCAGTCAAGCCTTGTACTTTGGCCATTACGCGAACCAGCGCAGTACCGCCGCCAGGCACAACACCTTCTTCTACGGCAGCGCGAGTAGAGTGCAGCGCGTCTTCAACGCGAGCTTTCTTCTCTTTCATCTCTACTTCGGTAGCAGCACCAACGCGGATAACGGCAACACCGCCTGCCAGTTTGGCAACGCGCTCTTGCAGCTTCTCTTTGTCGTAATCAGAAGTGGTGTCTTCGATTTGCGCGCGGATCTGGTTAACGCGTGCTTCGATATCGTTCTCTGCACCAGCGCCATCGATGATGGTGGTGTTCTCTTTGGACATGGTCATGCGCTTGGCGGTACCCAGGTGATCCAGGGTCGCTTGCTCAAGTGTCAGGCCAACTTCTTCAGAGATAACGGTGCCGTTAGTCAGGATGGCGATGTCCTGCAGCATGGCTTTACGACGGTCGCCGAAGCCAGGTGCCTTGGCCGCTGCTACTTTAACGATGCCGCGCATGTTGTTCACAACCAACGTTGCCAGCGCTTCGCCTTCGATATCTTCAGCGATGATGGCAAGCGGTTTGCCTTGCTTGGCAACGGCTTCCAGTACCGGGAGCAGTTCGCGAATGTTGGAGATCTTCTTATCCACTAGCAGGATGTAAGGATCTTCAAGTTCAACCGCCATAGTGTCCTGGTTGGTAACGAAGTAGGGCGAGAGGTAGCCGCGGTCAAACTGCATACCTTCTACGACTTCCAGCTCGTCTTCGAAGCCACGGCCTTCATCGACAGTGATAACGCCTTCTTTACCGACTTTTTCCATCGCTTCAGCGATGATTTCACCGATGCGCTTGTCGCCGTTGGCAGAAATAGTACCGACCTGAGCGATAGACTTGGTGTCGGTGCAGGGCACAGACATTGCCTGGATTTCTTTAACCGCTGCAGTAACCGCTTGGTCGATGCCGCGCTTAAGGTCCATCGGGTTCATGCCAGCCGTTACGCCTTTCAGGCCTTCAGCAACAATAGCTTGAGCCAGTACGGTAGCTGTCGTAGTACCGTCGCCCGCAGCGTCAGAAGTTTTAGACGCAACTTCTTTCACCATTTGTGCGCCCATGTTCTCGAACTTGTCTTTCAGTTCGATCTCTTTGGCAACTGATACACCGTCTTTAGTGACGGTCGGCGCACCAAAGGATTTGTCGAGCACAACGTTACGGCCTTTCGGGCCTAGAGTAACTTTTACCGCGTTGGCCAGGACGTCAATACCATGCGCCATACGTTTGCGTGCGTCATCAGAAAACTTAACTTGTTTAGCTGCCATGTTCGTTACTTCCTAGAATCGAATTGTAAAAGGTGAAAGTAAGTAGTCGAGGCGATGATTAGCCTTCAACGACCGCCAGGATGTCGGCTTCGCTCATGATCAAGACTTCTTCACCGTCGATTTTTTGCTTCTCAACGCCGAAACCATCTTTGAAAATGACGCTGTCGCCAACTTTAACGTCTAGCGGACGTACTTCGCCGTTATCGAGAATGCGACCGTTGCCTACTGCAAGAACTTCGCCACGCGTGGGCTTTTCTTGTGCATTGCCTGGCAGAACGATGCCACCAGCAGTTTTCTGTTCTTCTTCCACGCGACGAACAACGACGCGATCGTGCAAAGGACGGATTTTCATGCTCACGTTCTCCTGAGTATCGTCAAGGCCCGTATAGGGCAGATAGCTAAAACAAGATTCTCGAGGATGTCCCATCGAGAAATGAAGGTTCGCGACCTTCGTTGTTAATGGTGGCAATGTCACCATCGCCACCGAATTTGTATGCTGGTTCAAAAGTGGGGGCTTCAGTAGCCCTTTCAAGGGGGTGGCAGTGAAAAAAGTGTCTTTTGTTGGATTTTTTCTTGCTAATGCAGGCTAGCGTCACCGGGTAGTTTCATCACGGCTAATGAAATCGCCTTCCAGGGGAGTCTCTTTATGTGAGGTATTAGCATTGGAGTGGCTATTTTCGTGGTAAGTCGTGCCTTCACGACGATGCGTTTTGGTAGATGTTGCTTGCTCGCTATTCACTCTGGTTTTTAAACCCAGCCACATTAATGCGTTGTACATAAGCTGTCGGGCAGTGGGGAGCAAGCAAGCGATGCCCAATAGGTCGGAGAGAAAGCCGGGCGCCATCAGTAAAGCGCCGCCGAATATAAGTGCCGCGCCGGTTAGGAGCTCGCTGGACGGTAGCTCGCCGGCTTGCATGCGCTGGCGGGCGCGGGAAAAGGTGGCCACACCCTCTTTACGAATAAGATGAAGGCCAATAACACCGGTTGCCAGCACGAGCAGTAGGGTGGTTAATAAGCCTATTTGACTACCAATCGAAAATAGCAAAATAAAATCGAGTAAGGTAAACAAGGAAATAAAAACAAGAATAGGCATGGTGGACTCCGTAACAGGCGTAATCGCTCATTATTGTGTCAAATATGCAAAAAACAAGCGCCCGAAGGTCTTTGCCGGAAAGCCCTTTACTGACAAGGGGGCGCTCCTGGATAAACTCGAATTTTGAATGCACGCTTACATTAAAGGAGTAACGGATGCAGTTAACCGATAAAGTCATTGCAGTAACGGGCGGGGCGCGGGGATTAGGCTATGCCATTGCAGAGCGTTTGGGCCAGCAAGGTGCCGCGCTTGCACTGCTTGATAGGAGTGCTGAAGCGTTGGACCAAGCGGTCTCAACCCTTAAGTCACAAGGCATTCACGCCGAAGCGTTTGTCGTCAATGTTGCCGATGAGTCGTCAGTCATCACGGCGTTTGATGATATTGCGAAACGCATGGGTGCCATCAGTGGTTGCGTTAATAATGCGGGTATTACCGAAGATGCCTTGCTGGTAAAAGCACGTGATGGCCAGGTCGAAAAGCGCATGTCGCTAGAGAGTTGGCAGAAAGTCCTCAATGTTAATCTAACCGGTGTATTTCTATGCGGCCGTGAAGCGGCAACACAGATAATCAAAGCCGGACATGAAGGGGTGATTGTCAATATTTCGAGTATTTCCCGGGCTGGCAATGCGGGGCAAAGCAACTATGCCGCCGCGAAGGCGGGCGTTCATGCGTTAACCGTCACGTGGGGTAAAGAGCTTGCGCGCTATGGCATCCGCACCGGCACCGTGGCACCTGGGTTTATAGCGACCGAAATGACGGCGTCCATGCGCCCTGATATGTTAGAGCGGATCTCTTCAAGCGTGCCATTAAAGCACTTGGGGGAGCCGGATGATATTGCCAAAAGTGTCGCGTTTATATTTGATAACGACTATTTTAGCGCGCGTATTATTGAGTGCGATGGCGGCTTGCGGCTTTAGTATCGCCTGAGCTATCACTTGGCTTTTTTGCATCATCCTCTAGCCCAGCGGCGTCCTGGCGACTGCCCAGCTATCGATGCGTGTGGCACCTGCTTGTTGGGCAACGTTCGCTAATGCATTGATGGTCGCACCGGTAGTGATTACATCATCAATCAGCGTTATATGTGCTGGAAGTGGTGCTTTGATTGAGAAGGCTCCGTGCAAATTAGCCGCCCGTTCGTGTCGGTTTAAGCTACGCTGGGAAGCGACCAGCTTATTGCATTGAGCTTCCAGCACGACAAGGCCTGTACGCTTTGCCAGTTGCTCCGCCAACCATCGCGCTTGATTGAACCCTCGCTCGCGTGCTCGTTTGCGATGCATGGGGACTGCTATCAAGGCAGTGCCTAGGTCGTCGGGTATGCTCGCCAGCATAAGCTCTACCAGCAGCATCCCAGCACGAGGAGATGCCTTGAATTTGAAATCGTGCAGCAGCTCTTTAATCGATGCTTGAAAAAGCAAAGCAGCATGGGCGTGAGTGACCAGAGGCGGATCAAGCAAGCAGTGCCCACAGCGTCGTTGTGCTGGATGATCCAGGGGCTCGGCGCATTGTTCGCAACTTGAAACGTTCCAGGGTAATTCAGTAAAACAAGCTTGGCACCAGCCTAAGCCTCGACCCGCTGGCATTAAACAAAAGGCGCAGTAGCCCGGTAATGCCTTTTGAAGTTCCTTATGGGCCGCTTGCTGCCACGTTGACCTTAAACGCATACTGCTCCTGGAATGCTTTTGAATAATTATGTTGGATGATAGCGTTGACTTTTGCACCGCATATATATAATATACGTCTCGTCTTCTGCGGATGTGGTGGAATTGGTAGACACGCTAGATTTAGGTTCTAGTGCCGTAAGGTGTGGGAGTTCGAGTCTCCCCATCCGCACCAATTATTTGTTATCTCATAGTTATTGCTTAAATATCAATCGGCCAGCATCTGCTTGCCGAT
>NZ_JBQSVC010000025.1:0-57452 GCF_052376035.1 Halomonas sp. AOP7-E1-9 | reverse complement strand
CCTGCGAGATTAGACGACCAAGAAAAGCACTAAACTAAAAATAGTGAGCCGGGCCGAAAACCGGCTCACTTAAGCGCCAGGACCTTATAAGTCTTTGACGATGCGCAGGGCATCATAAATCGCGGCATGGGTATTGCGGTGCGAAATGGCATCCCCAATCCTGAACAGCTGGAACTTGCCTTCGGTAGCGATAGGCTGCGGTGTGCCTACAATGAGGTTGTCATAGTTGACGGCCCCCTGGTTGCTCGACAGCGGCTTCAGCTCTTCATATAGATCGGCCATAGGCAAGGTGCCGAAATTGACGACGACTTGGTCTACGCGCCGCTCTTTAGCAACGTTTGTGTAATCGCTGCTGACCGAGGCAACCAGCTCACTGCCGTCGCGCTTAATACCAGTCAGGCGGAAGGTGGGGGTGAACGTGGTATCCAGCATTTGTAACGTACGCATGTAAGGCACCAGGTTCATGGCCATGACCTCCGGCGCCAAGGCGCGGTCGGCTGTCATATATTCGACCTTACCGCCTGCTTTGGCAATAATCTCAGCCGCTTGTAGGGCGGTATGGTCGCCTGCATCGTCGTACACCAGCACGTTGCTGCCTGGCACCACATGGCCTGAGAGCAGATCCCAACCGGTGACGGCCAGCTCGTTGCCCTCGTGAAGCGCCTCTTCGTTAGGCTGCCCGCCCGTTGCCACAATGACCACATCCGGCGCTTCGGCGAGCACTTCATCCTGTTCGGCAAAGACATTGAAGTGAAACGTGACACCCATGGCCTGACAGCGCTCAAAGCGCCAATCGATGATGCCCATCATTTCTCGACGACGCTCGCTCTGTGCCGTTAAACGAATTTGCCCGCCGGGGGCATCTGCCGCTTCAAATACGACGACTTCGTGACCGCGTTCGGCAGCCACACGGGCGGCTTCCAGCCCGCCGGGGCCTGTGCCAACGACCACCACCTTACGTTTGGTATCGGCGAGAGGGATGGTATGGGGCATGGTGGTTTCACGTCCAGTCGCGGCATTGTGAATACAGTATGCCGCGCCGCCCTGGTAAATGCGGTCCAGACAGTAATTAGCGCCCACGCAGGGACGGATCTCTTCTTCACGGCCTTCGATGACTTTTTTCATTAGGTGTGGGTCGGCCATATGAGCACGAGTCATGCCGATCATATCGACCTTGCCGGTGGCAATCGCATGACGAGCCGTCGCAACATCCTGAATTTTAGCCCCATGGAAAGTGGGGAAGTCGACTTCACGCCTAATATCGCCCGCAAAATCCAGATGTGGCGCGCTGGGCATGCCTTGGATAGGAATCACGTCCGTCAGACCCGGATCGGTATCAATATGCCCTTTAACGACATTAAGAAAATCTACCAAGCCGCTGTCTTTCAAACGGTGCGAAATGGTCATGCCATCACGGGCATCGAAGCCCCCGGGTAAGCACTCGTCACCGGTATAACGCACACCAAGTAAGAACCTCTCACCAACACGCTCACGGATGCTTTGGAGCACTTCAAAGGTAAACCGTAGCCGGTTATCCAGGCTGCCGCCATAAGGCGCATCAAGCTCGTTGGTTAACGGCGACCAGAACTGATCCATCAGGTGGCCGTACGCCTGAATCTCCATGCCGTCCAGGCCTGCTGCGTACATGCGTTCGGCGGCGTCGGTGTAATCCTTGACTAATCGCTCAATATCCCAAAGCTCGGCTTTTTTTGGATAAGCACGGTGAGATGCTTCTCGATGATTGGAGGCTGATACCGCCGGTAGCCAATCCCCTTTGTCCCACCGGGTGCGGCGACCCAAGTGTGTTAGCTGAATCATTACCGCCGTACCGTGTTCGTGGCACGCCTCGGTGAGGTCGCGCATCCACGGCACCACCTCATCTTTATAAGCCAAAATATTGTTAAACACCGGCGGGCTGTCTCGGGAAACCGCTGCTGACCCAGCAGTCATGGTCAGGGCAATACCTGCCTTGGCACGTTCAACATGATAGGCCCGGTATAGCTCTTTAGGCATGCCATCTTCGGGGTAGGCGGGTTCGTGAGAAGTCAGCATTACCCGATTTTTCAGCGTTAAATGTTTTAGTTGTAGCGGCTGTAGCAAAGGGTCATTTTTCACGGTCGTCTTCTCTTGTTGTTTTGATGATTATCACAAGCTAGTCTTCTCTGTTCATAGTTGTCAATATATATGACATTGGTGTACATAAGGGTAACAAGCTTGCTGTATGATCGATTACATCGCCATGGCAAAGAGAGCAATACGTGAAAAACGGACGCGCCACGATTAACCAAACTGCTTGGATTGATGCTGCTTACGAGCTACTGACAGCCTCGGGAGTCAGTGCCGTCAAAATCGTACCGTTAGCAAAGAAGTTAAAAACATCACGCACCAGTTTTTACTGGCTATTTAAAGACCGTGAAGAAGTGCTTGCTGCACTACTGGAGCGGTGGGAGCGACAAAATACCCAGGCCTTAATTGAGCAATCGGAGAAATATGCGTCTTCCATCGTGGAAGCCACGCTCAATATCTTTGACTGTTGGTTTGACCCAGCGGTATTTGATTCTGAATTTGAGTACGCCGTTAGAAGCTGGAGCCTGCAAGATCAAGCGGTTGCTGAGCGCGTTAGCCAAGCCGATAGCGTGCGGCTACAAGCGCTGCAAGACATGTTTATTCGCTATGGCTATGACGTACTGGAAGCTGATACCCGTGCACGCACGGTGTATTTGATTCAGATCGGCTATATCTCGATGCATACCCAGGAGACCCAAGATACGCGGATCGCCCGAGTGGCTCAGTACATCAATATTTTTACTGGGCAGATGTGCACCCATGCTGATCTTGAGCGGTTTGCTGCGCGGCATAGAGCGCGGTTTACGCCCGAAGAGATGGCGGCTCAACAGGAGATGACAGATGAAACCGACATTAACGCTCGGCATTATCGGGGGGGGACCACGTTAAAAAGCTGAAACGATAATCTGGGCTTGTCAGCAGCATAAATGTCATCTTCGCGGTCGGAACCGGTCCAGGAGGAAGCAATCGGCATCTGGTTATGTAAGAATGTGCACGTTAAAGCCATTGGGGTCCAAAAATCAAAATGTTAGACGGATATATGCCACCTTAAGTGTTTTATGTGGAAATTAACAATTTAGATGTTCGCATAACATATATTATGTTAAATGGTAGATTAGGTAGCTTCTAAAAAGTTAATACGGCGTTGGACAACCGGTCTAGCTTCTCCTTATTATTCCTTTTTAATTTTCAAGGATGTCTCTCGTTATGCGCCCAGGTGTTTTGTGGCTGATGGCTGGTTTATCACTTCTATTTTCTGGCTGCGCCCTTCAGCAACCAGATTCTAATGAGCCACCGTTATTGAACGAGGTATCATTCAATACTCGAATGCTCGAGCTACAGGATGCATTAGGGCAACAATGCAGTGCCAATGCTCAGCATCAGGCGCAACAACTCAGCCAGCAGCAGGTGCTTACCGCTGATGTTCGTGAAGTGGGTAGCCTGCTACGCCTTTTACGCGGTGATATAAAGGAGCTTGAAGCTCGGGGTGACGAGCCCATCATTATCCGCGAAGAGTGTGAAGTGGACACCACGCTAGATATGAAAACCATGCTGGGACGTAGCGAATGGGTTGGCCTGCCGAGTGTAGGTACCTATTTAAAAGCACGCGTGGACTCCGGTGCAGAGACGTCATCATTATCGGCCTCCGACATTACGCGCTTTGAGCGCGATGGCGAAGATTGGGTGCGCTTCAAGCTGGCACTGACTGAGGATGATAGTGTCGTGGAGTCATTGCGTAACGAGTGGATCGAGGCACCTGTTCAACGGCGTGTACGCATTGTTCAAGCGTCTGGTGAAGAGTCTCGCCCCGTTGTCTCTCTATTAATGACGCTCGGTCCTATTCGTGAAAACGTCGAATTTACGCTGAATGATCGTACCCACCTCGATTTTCCCGTATTGCTAGGCCGCCGTTTCTTAATGGATATTGCTATTGTTGATGTGGCGCAAACCTACTTACATGAGCGTCCAGAATTCCCCGGCGGTGACCCTGCTGAACAAGCCGCTGAAGATGAAGCGGTCGACCAAGACGATATCGAAGAGTAAAAGCTCCCCTGCCGCTTTTCGCTGAAAGGAATTTTAATGTCACGCCTTCCGTTTTATATCATTGTAGGTCTACTTCTTGTGGCAGGTATTGCCACCAGTGTGCATAGACATCTTCATTTTGAAATTCCTTGGGTACCAGGCGAGCAGCGTCAGGTATGGGAAATTGAGGCCGTTATCAATTTCAATGCCCAGAATGGCCCCGTAAAAGTGGACTTAGCGCTGCCCACCCAGCAGGCAGGCTTTCGTGTACTGACCGAAAATACCGCTTCTTCTGGCTATGGTTTAGCCTACCAGACGGATGATTTCGGGCGCCAAGCCGAATGGACCATTCGGAATGCTGCTGGCAGCCAGCAGCTCTATTATTCGGTGCAAATGCTGGTATCACCTGGTTCCCGCCCGCCGGTACAAGCACCGCCAGGGCTGGTGTCGAGCACGCCCTGGGAAAGTCCTTATGATTCAGCAGCTACCCAGCTAATTGATAGAGCGTGGGCCAGAAGTGCAAATAATGCGACCTTTGCGCGTGAGCTAATTCTTGATGTAAATGGCGAGCGTCAGGGCGAAAATGCCCGCTTACTGCTTACCCAGGAAACGCCGTCAGCTCTCATCGTGCGCTTGCTAAATCAAGCGGGTGTACAAGCACGAGAAGTCAGCGGACTACTACTGGAAGATGGGCGCCGGCGTCAACTATTAAGCAGTTGGATTCAGGTATTTGATGAGCCTGCAGAAAGCTGGAATATATTCGACCCCGCAACGGGCGAGGAAGGCCAGCCCGAGAACCTGCTGCTCTGGGAAACAAGTGGTCGGGCGGTGCTTGAAGTTCAAGGCGGTACAAACTCGCGGGTTAGCTTCTCTATGCTAACGCACCATCAGCCAGCGTCTGCTGCTGTGCGCAACCACTTTTCTGATGATACTCTGCTGAATTTCTCAATCCATAGCTTACCACTTGAAGAACAAGCTCTTTTCCAAACGATTCTGCTGATTCCCATTGGCGCTTTGGTCGTTGTGTTTTTGCGTGTATTGGTCGGGGTGAAAACATCAGGCACCTTTATGCCTGTTCTGATCGCCCTCGCCTTTATACAAACCACCCTGCTGACGGGTTTGATTGGCTTCCTGCTGATCGTGGCTGTTGGCTTGGTTATTCGTAACTATCTGTCTTATTTGAACTTATTGTTGGTGGCGAGAGTATCGGCGGTCATCATAACGGTCATCGCGATTATCTCGATCTTTACCGTATTGGCTTACCGTATGGGTCTAAGCGCGGGGCTCACTGTCACCTTCTTCCCCATGATTATCCTGGCCTGGACGATTGAGCGGATGTCGATCCTCTGGGAAGAAGAAGGCCCAAAACAGGTCATTATTCAGGGGGGCGGCAGCTTGTTGACAGCCGTGCTCGCATACCTTGCCATGAACAACCCTTGGGTGCGTCACATCACCTTCAACTTCCTGGGTGTTCAGCTGATTTTGATGGCGCTCATTCTGATTTTGGGTAACTACACCGGCTATCGTTTGCTTGAGTTACGCCGCTTCAAGCCGATTACTGATGACGAGAAGCCGTCATGAGTTGGCTCAACAACTGGACATGGCCTAGCCGCCTGCGCGACAAAGGCATTATCGGCATGAACCGGCGCAATATTCGCTATATTGGCCGGTATAATTCACGGCGCCTTTACCCGTTGGTGGATGACAAGCTCAAGACTAAACTTTTGGCGCAAGAGTATGGCATTACCACACCAGAGCTTATTGGTACGGTAACCACGCAGTTTGGCGTTCAGCATATTGGCGATATGCTGACAGGTCATGATGGTTTTGTTATCAAACCTGCCAAAGGCAGTGGCGGCAAGGGTATTCTGGTTATCGAAAAGGTAGTTGATAATCAGTTTGTTAAACCCAGCGGAGCGCATTTAACGCTTGAGGCTGTAGAGCGTCATGTCTCTAATATTCTTTCAGGGCTTTACTCCCTGGGCGGCTCTCCGGATGTAGCTGTCATTGAAACGCTGATTAATTTTGAAGAAAGCCTGATGGCATATACCTACGAAGGTGTGCCGGATATTCGGGTCATCGTTTTCAAGGGCTACCCCGTCATGGCGATGATGCGCTTATCAACGGCGGCTTCCGATGGCAAAGCCAACCTGCACCAGGGAGCGGTCGGTGTTGGATTGAATATTGCCACCGGAGAAGCGCTTCGCGGCGTGCAGTTTGACCGCCCTTGCTTCAACCACCCGGATACCGGGCATGACCTGGCAAGCCTGGCGGTCCCCCAGTGGGACACCCTGCTAAATCTGGCGGCGGGTTGCTATGAAATGACCGGATTAGGCTATTTGGGAACCGATATGGTGTTGGACAGGCAACATGGGCCCATGCTGCTTGAGCTGAATGCACGCCCGGGCCTTGCTATTCAAATGACCAACGGAGAGGGTTTGCGTCGCCGGCTTGATCTCATCGAGCGTCAACCAGAAGGGGTGCCAGTTGCCGAGCGTGTAGCGTTTGCTCAGCACCACTTTGCTCGCAAGAGTGAGCTAACAGAAAGCCCTGACACAACTATCGCAAGCGCGTAGACTAAGCTGATGACGTTTACTGAGTGCACCAATGACTGAAGCGAATACGCTACTTCAACAAGCGGAATCACAGTGTCACAGCCGCGGCGTTCGATTTACCCCCATTCGACGCCGCGTGCTTGAATTGATTGCTCACAATGGCGGTGGTTTAAAAGCCTATGACCTGTTGGATAAACTTTCAACCGAGCATGCGGCTGCCCGCCCTCCTACGGTTTATCGAGCGCTGGAATTCTTGATTGACCAAGGATTGGTGCATCGTATCGAGTCGCTAAACGCCTATGTGGCATGCGCCTGTCCTGAACATATTCATGGGTTCCAACTGCTGATTTGCCGTCAATGTGGTTACGTCGAAGAATTGCATTTGGATGAAGTTAGCGATCAGCTGTCAGCCTTTGCCAGCCGGCAAGGCTTTAGTGTTGAACGACAGACGATTGAGCTGCAAGGCCTTTGTCAAAACTGTCGAGCCAAGAGTGAATAATAGATATGTCTCGTTTTGATCAACTACCGGCTGATACGTTATTCAAGGCACTTGAGGCGGCAACGCCACAAGATACATTACCCGCCACCACGACGTTATTGGATGCTGTTAGATTTAACGCGGAAGGTTTATTGCCTGCTATCGCTCAACAGTATGACACCAAAGAAGTGTTAATGATGGCCTGGATGACGCGTGAAGCACTAGAGGAAACGCTGAGCACGCATCGCGTTTGCTACTATTCGCGTTCACGCAACAAGCTCTGGCGTAAAGGCGAGTCATCCGGACAACAGCAGCATCTTAAGTCGGCGGCTCTGGATTGTGATGGCGATACATTGCTGCTACAGGTAGACCAGGCAGGTCCTGCTTGCCATACCGGTCGCCGAAGCTGCTTTTATCTTTCGCTAACCAGCGCCGATGCCACCATTAATAGTGAACCGCTTATTCACCCGGATGAGCTTTACGGTAACCGTTAGTCATGCGCTGGGTGCATTACATATTACGTGCTTTACGCAAGCTGGCGGTTTTAGTAATGGTTGGCACGGTGCGTGCCTATCAATACCTTATTAGCCCCCTGCTCGGGCCACGCTGCCGATTTTGGCCAAGTTGCTCCTCCTACACCATTGAAGCCCTTCAGGTGCATGGCCCTGCCAAAGGTGGCTGGATGGCTATCAAGCGAATCCTAAAATGCCATCCTGGCAACTCTGGTGGCATGGACCCTGTTCCCGGTGGGCGTAGTGAGCAACTTTGTAAAGAGGACGACGAGTCGCCGCCCTCTCCTTCATGCTGTCATCAACATCAACGTTAATGCCATTAGGCTTGCTGCGCCACTTGGTAAATACGCTCAAGCATGGCGTGGAGGCCATTGCTGCGCGTGGGGGAAAGATGTTTATCCAGCCCAAGATCCGCTAAAAAGTGCGGTTCGGTAGTGCGAATTTCAGCCGCTGTGCGCTCGCTATAGATGCGTAGCAGCACTGCAATCAGCCCAGAAACAATTGCCGCATCAGAGGTAGCGCTAAAAACCAGCGTGTCGCCCTGCTGTTCATGGCGCATCCATACATTGGATTGGCAGCCCTGAATTTTATACTCCGCAGTTTTGCACGCCTCTGGAAAATCAGGAAGCTGCTTGCCCATATCGATAATGTATTGATATCGGTCCATCCAGTTATCAAACATTTCAAACTCTTCGATTAGCTCTTGCTGGGCCTGCTCGGCGCCGGAAGTGCTCATACTCGTTCCTTTTCATATTCGATTTAAAAGCGTCAGACCATTATACGGGTTCAAGGTGGCTTGCGTGGATAGCTTTTCAGCCTGACGTGCCTTATGGCGTAAGCCGGTGACGTTGCTGTTCACTGTGCCACTCATTATCTTCGGTGTGCAGGTAGCGCGATGTGGTGTCCAACCGCGCATGGCGGGCGCTTTCTGCCAAGTGACGCAAGCTAATGCCCGCTTGAGCCTGGTGGGTGATCGAGGTGTGTCGCAGCCAGTGCGGTGTTGCCTTGCGCAGCGCAGCCACATAGGCGGGCGCCCCCTCTTCAGCTTCAAGCACGTCGGCCGCTTCTGCAAAGGTTTCACGGATCAGCCGGTAAAGCTGATTGTCACCAATACCCCGCTTTCCATCCAGCGCTCGGATAGCAGGCGTCTCGTCAAACTGCATGGGCAATCCATCAAGCCCAAGCGCTTGTCGCCAACCAGTCAAACATGCCTGCATATCATCAGGCACTGGGACGCGAGCAAGCTTGCTGCCTTTGCCCACCACGGACCACCACCAGCGCCCTTCTGATTGGGAAAAATCACCCATGCGGGTGCCCGCCATTTCGCTAATACGCGGTGCCAATAAGTAGGCAAAGCCGAAAATAAACCGGCGTCGGGCCTGTTCATACTCGGCACGACTTCCCTTCCCGTCACTCATTGGCTGATTAAGCCAGCACCAAAACCACTCCCATAGCTCACGTTCCAGATAGCGCTCAATGCGAGGTGTCTGATTGTTTAGGCGGCGAGATTTATCGCGCATCAACCGAAACGGATTATGGCTGACCCACCCTGCTTCTACCAGCCAGCTAAACAGCCCCTGCAAAATAATCAAACTTTGTCGGCGGCTGGCGGGTGATAACGCCCCACGAAATGGCCTCCACTCCGGGTGGTAACGAGGTTTTGAAGGCCCAACCCAGTGCTGGGCGGGCTGCGGGTCTGCCAGGAATGCTTCAAATTGGCGCAGCGTTTCCCGGTTCATCGCTTCCAGCGTTAAGTGCTGGTGGTCAAGCCAAAGCAACAACCGCTCGGTTTCACGCCGGTAGCTTTTCCAGGTTTGCGGGCTGTCCTGATACTCGGCAAGCCATGCAGCAACGGCCTGAGCGTCTGTATGCGCATTAATGCGCGATGACTGAAACGGCAGCTCCACTACAGCGCTTGACGCCTGCATGCCGCCCTTCTGTCCGGCAATTACGTCCATTTGATCATAAACATACTGAAACCTATCTCGATAACGCTACCTGGCTCTGTTTTAGCCTGCATCGCTATGCCGCTGTTTGCTAAGGGATAAGTATGATGCCAAGCGTATATAAATTCAAGATTATAAGAGTAATCTTGAATTTATATGCTTAATAATAAATAAAATTACGTAATACATATAACGTAATTATTGTATTTATAAGCCATTACGCGGAAAATAGAACGATTCAATAGGCAATATCAGGAAGAGACAGCATGGCGCGCAGTGGCATTCAGTACAGTGACGTACAGCACGCAATCGATACGCTTCTTGCCCGTGGCGATACACCCAGCGTGCAACGAATCCGCGAGGTGTTGGGTACCGGCAGCTTTACGACGATTAGCGAGCACTTCCGCTATTGGCGCACCGAGCGCGAACAGAATCGCGACGTTCCTCCACCTAAAGGTGTCCCTGAGGTAGTTGTTAATGTCGCCAGTGAGCTATGGCGTGAAGCGCAAGAAGTCGCCAATCAGGCGCTGCTGCACTACCGCGAAGAGGCGAATCGACAAGTCGAAGAAGCCCAACAGCTGGCTGAGAATGCCGAACAGTTAGCCGCGAACGCCGAACAGCGAGAAAGCGCCCTAGCGGAACACTTCCGCCATACCGAGCAGCGTCTTGAAGCGCTTAACCGTGAGCTGGCCGCAAGCCAGGCCAAAGAGCAGTATTGGCAGCAGGCTGCCACTGAGGCGCATGAGGAAAACCAGCAGTTAAAAAAAGCGAATGAAGCCTTACACCAGCATAATGAGGCCCTTGGCCAGCAACATACCGCTGCGTTAAAAGAGCAGCAGAGCGCATGGGAAAAACGCCTGGCCCAAGAAGAGCAGCGCAATGAAAATGCCGAGGGAAGATTGATGGCGATGCTGGATGAGGCTCGCCAGGAGCGTGCTCAGGAAGAAAAAGCCTCGCAAAAGCGGCTCCAGCAGAAGCAGCAACGCATCGAGGCGTTAACGGAGGAGCTAAAGCAAAATCGCGGCGATCTACTAAAACAGCAGACTCAGGCAAACCAACATGCCCAGCAGGCAAAAGAACAGGAGCAGCACATCGCCACCCAGGAAGAGCGCATTGCATCGCTCACTCAGCAATTGGAAGATGCTCAGGAAAACAACAAACAGCAGCGAGAGCAGATGAAACGTGAGCGCGAATGGCAAACCACAATGGGTCAACAAATGACGGCGTTACAGCAGCAACTTTCTGAACTACCTGCTTCGATAAACGTCAGAGAAAGGCAGTTGAACGAGAATGATTGAATGACGTCGACACCGGCTAGTCTGCCGACATCATTTAACCAGCCGATGGTTGTTGACCGGCAGGAGCATCACCATGCTGATTAAAATTGCCAAACCTGGCGACTTACATGAATCAGAGATCACCCCTGAGTCGATTTACTTATCACGCCGACGTTTTATGGGCGGACTCGCGGGCCTCGGAGCAGGGCTGGCATTAGCAGCCCACGCCTCAGCCAGTGAGCAAATGCCTGACTACAACGATGTTCCCGAAGGCGATGCGCCTGAATGGTTTAAGGCCAAACGCGATACGGCCGAGTGGCGGGCAGTTGTGCCTACTGACCCGAGCCAGGACAAAATGACCCCTTATGCGGATGCCAGCAGCTACAACAATTTTTTTGAATTTGGTACCGGTAAAAGCGACCCCTCACGCAAAGCGGGCTCGCTGGTGACTAAGCCTTGGAGCGTAGTGATTGATGGCGAGGTCAATAAGGGTGGGCGCTTCGCCCTTGAAGATCTCGTCAACCCTTCCCAGTTTGAAGAACGCATTTACCGGCTACGCTGTGTTGAAGCCTGGTCGATGGTTATTCCTTGGCTAGGCATTTCGCTTGCCGAGGTTATTCAACGTGCAGAGCCAACATCAAAAGCCAATTACGTGCGCTTTGAAACGCTAGTAGATCCTGAGCAAATGCCTGGGCAAGGCTCCGCTTTTGCCCTAATCGACTGGCCCTATGTAGAAGGGCTACGCCTTGATGAGGCAATGCATCCGCTAAGCTTTCTAGCGATGGGCATGTATGGACGAGAGCTACCTAATCAAAACGGCGCACCGCTTCGCCTAGTGGTGCCATGGAAGTATGGCTTTAAAAGCATTAAATCGATTGTGCGCATTTCACTGGTTGAAGAAGAGCCGCTCAATTCCTGGCAGCAAATCGCCGCCAATGAATATGGCTTTTACGCCAACGTGAACCCTGAAGTCGATCATCCTCGTTGGAGCCAGGCCACCGAACGCCGTTTACCGAACAGCCTCTTCAATACCAATATCATCGACACGCGTATGTTTAATGGTTATGCCGATGAAGTCGCTGACTTATATGCAGGCATGGATCTTCGGGTTCACTACTGATGCCGGCTTATTTTATGACGCTATGGCGTATAGGCGTTTTCATTTTCGCCTTGGCGCCCTTGGGCTGGTGGAGTTTGCAAGTAGCTAACAACCTGGCGGGCCCAGAGCCTGGGCGCTATTTGCTGTTAAATATTGGCCAAGGCGCACTATGGCTATTGTTGCTTACCTTAAGTCTTACGCCTCTGACCCGGCTGACACGCTGGAAAGGTTTTAGCGTTATTCGTCGCCAGTTGGGCCTGTGGACGCTGGCCTATGCATTTTTGCATTTCGTTTGTTACGCGTTATTTATTCTGGGACTTAATTGGACTCAGCTAGGCAGTGAGATCGTTAAACGGCCGTATATTATTGTGGGCATGCTTGCCCTGCTGGGTTTGGTAACGTTAGGCGCTACGTCTAACCGTTGGGCCATGCGTAAACTGGGCAAGCGCTGGAAAACGCTCCATAAGTTTAGCTACGTTATTTTGGTGCTGGTGTTGCTGCATTTCTTGTGGATAGTACGCGCCGACATGCAGGAGTGGTTTTTATACGCGATGGCAGGCGCACTGCTGATGTGCCTGCGCATTCCGGCCATATCGCGCATGTTGCCCAAGGTACGCCAACGAATAAAGCATTCCGCGTAACGAATCTTAAAGACTCCTTATCCTTGTACAACACGTGTCCCGTATACGTTTGGATAAAACGCAAAAACCCAGCCATAAGGCTGGGCTCGAATCAAAACACGGCTTTACCTAGCGGTAATAAGCGTTGGTGTTATCGGTATGGTCTGTCACATCACGAATACCGGCAAGTTCAGGAATGCGCTCCATCAGCGTTTTTTCGACGCCGTCTTTAAGCGTTAAATCTACCGCTGCACACCCTTGGCAACCGCCGCCAAACGCCAGAATAGCCATTTTTTGCTCGGTTAACTCAATCAGCTTGATCTCACCGCCATGCGCTGCCAAGCCAGGGTTAATCTCGCTATACAGCACGTAATTAATACGGTCCTCAAGCGGGCTGTCAGCATTTACCTTGGGCATCTTGGCGTTGGGTGCCTTGATGGTCAGCTGCCCCCCCATACGATCAGCATTGAAATCGACCACGGCTTCTTCTAAAAACGCCAAGCTGTTTTTATCAAGAAATACGTTGATCTTTTCAAGTTCAAGCGTAACGTCAGCGGGTTCTTCTTCGCCCGGACGGCAGTATGCAAGGCATGTCTCTGCATACGGCGTGCCCGGTTGGGTAATGAAAATACGCACAGCGATACCTTCAACGTTTTGCTTTTCAAGCAATTCCGCAAGGTACTCTTGGGCGCTATCGGTAATGTCGATACCTGGTGCTTCGGTAGTCGTGGTCATGAGGCTATTTTCCCTCCCGTGAACAGTGGCAATACCACTTCACATGTCATTTTATTGCTATGGTAAGCAAAACAGCGCGTCGACACAATCCCGACTGTTTTAGTAGGCTATTTAAATGGCTAACGGGCTAATGATTTTTTAACAGCTGCATTGTATAGCTGCCCTGCTTGGCGGCCTTTGGTATCATAATGTCCGTTTGTTTATTGATATGTTGTAAAACGCCGCTCATACCCCTTTTCGAAAACGTATTTTGATAAAATATTTTCGATCAAGACGCTGGAGAAGATTCCCTGTTATGGCCGCTAGTGATTTGAACGCCTCGCTTACCCAACGCCTTACCCAACGCATTCTAATTCTGGATGGCGGTATGGGGACCATGCTGCAAAATGCCCAGCTGAGCGAGGAAGACTTTCGTAGCGAACGCTTCAGCGATTGGCCGTCAGATTTAAAAGGCAATAATGACTTGCTGGCGCTCACCTGCCCCGACGTAGTGTCGCGTATTCACCGTGGCTACCTGGAAGCGGGTGCGGACATTATTGAAACCAATACCTTTAACAGTACGCGCCTTTCTCAAGCCGACTACGGCATGGAAGACATTGTTGTCGAGCTTAACCGTGAGTCTGCGCGCCTGGCTCGGGAAGTGTGCGATGCGGTCGCGGCTGAAACCGGCGTGCCACGTTTCGTTGCAGGCGTATTGGGACCCACTTCACGCACTGCTTCGTTATCGCCGGATGTGAACGACCCATCCAAGCGTAACGTGACCTTCGATGAGCTGCGTGAAAACTATTATGAAGCTGCTCAGGCGCTGATCGAGGGCGGCGCTGACCTGATCATGATCGAAACTATTTTCGATACGCTTAACGCCAAAGCCGCGATCTATGCACTTGAAGTGCTGTTTGAAGACCTTGGCAAGCGTCTGCCGGTCATGATTTCAGGCACGATCACCGATGCCTCGGGCCGGACGCTTTCCGGGCAAACCACCGAGGCGTTTTGGAACTCTGTTCGCCATGCCCAGCCGCTGTCAGTAGGCCTTAACTGTGCGCTAGGGGCTGAAGAGCTACGTCCTTACCTTGAAGAGCTATCCACCAAAGCCGATACGTTTGTCTCCGCACACCCTAACGCTGGCTTGCCTAACGAATTTGGTGAGTATGACCAAACGCCGGAGGAGATGGCGGCGATTGTTAGCGAGTTTGCCGAGAGCGGTCTGGTTAATATCATTGGTGGCTGCTGTGGCTCGACGCCTGAACATATTCGTGCAATTGCAGATGCGGTGCGCCCCATGGCACCGCGTCAGATTCCTGAGCGTAGCTCCGCTTGCCGTTTGTCCGGGCTTGAGCCTTTCAACATTGATGCAGAGTCGTTATTCGTCAACGTGGGTGAGCGTACTAACGTAACGGGTTCGGCGCGTTTCAAACGGCTTATCGTTGAAGAAGATTTCACCACTGCCCTGGAAGTAGCGCTTGAGCAAGTCGAGAACGGCGCGCAAATCATCGATATCAATATGGACGAGGGCATGCTGGAGTCGCAGGAAGCCATGGTGCGCTTTCTGAATCTGATTGCTGGCGAGCCGGATATTGCCCGTGTGCCGATCATGATCGACTCGTCCAAATGGGACATTATCGAAGCTGGCCTAAAATGCGTTCAGGGCAAGGCCATTGTTAACTCGATCTCTTTAAAAGAAGGCGAAGCGGCGTTTCGTGAGCAGGCCACCAAATGTCGTCGCTTTGGCGCGGCGATTGTGGTCATGGCCTTCGACGAGGATGGTCAGGCCGATACGTTCGCACGCAAGACGGAAATCTGTGAGCGCGCCTACCGCCTACTGGTCGATGACATCGGCTTTCCGGCCGAAGATATCATTTTCGACCCCAACATCTTCGCCATTGCCACAGGCATCGAAGAGCACAACAACTACGCCGTCGACTTTATCGAGGCGTCTCAGTGGATTCGCGAAAACCTGCCCCATGCGATGATTTCAGGCGGCGTTTCCAACGTCTCCTTCTCGTTCCGGGGCAATAACCCGGTACGTGAAGCGATCCACTCGGTGTTCCTGTATCACGCTATCCGTGCGGGGTTGAGCATGGGGATCGTTAACGCCGGGCAACTTGCGCTATACGACGACTTACCCGCCGAGCTTCGCGATGCCGTAGAAGACGTTGTGCTGAATAAGCGCAGCGACGGCACCGAGCGCTTGCTGGAGCTGGCAGACAAGTACAAGGGTGACGGTAGCGGCCCGGCCAAGAAAGAGGACCTTGAGTGGCGTGATTGGCCCGTTAATAAGCGCATCGAACATGCGCTGGTGAAAGGCATTACGGCCTATATCGAAGACGACACCGAAGAAGCTCGCGTTCAGGCCGAGCGCCCTATCGAGGTCATTGAAGGGCCACTGATGGATGGCATGAACGTGGTCGGCGACCTGTTTGGCGCCGGTAAAATGTTCCTGCCCCAGGTAGTGAAGTCCGCGCGGGTCATGAAGCAGGCGGTTGCCTATTTGATCCCGTATATCGAAGCGGAAAAAAACGAAGGCACTCAGGCCAAGGGCAAAATTGTCATGGCCACGGTTAAAGGCGACGTTCACGATATCGGCAAAAATATTGTCGGCGTGGTGCTGCAGTGTAATAACTACGAAGTTATTGATCTTGGCGTAATGGTACCTGCCGAGAAAATTCTTCAAGCCGCGATTGACCACAACGCCGATATTATTGGCCTTTCGGGGCTGATTACGCCGTCGCTCGATGAAATGGTACATGTAGCCAAGGAAATGCAGCGCCGAGGCATGAACCTGCCGCTGCTGATTGGTGGCGCGACGACCTCCAAAGCGCATACGGCCGTTAAAATTGAGCCACAGTACGAGCAACCGGTCATTTATGTGACCGATGCTTCTCGCGCGGTAGGTGTCGCCGGCCGATTACTCGCCCCCAATCTAAAAACGGCGTATGTCGCGGAAATTCGTGAAGAGTATGTCAAGGTGCGCGAACGTAACGCCAAGCGCCGCCCTAAAGCGGCGGACCTGGATTACACTCAGGCGCGCAAACGTCGTTTCCGCACCGACTGGAGCACCCAGACGCCGGTTGAACCCAAGTTCCTGGGCCTCAAAACGTTCGATAACTATGACCTTGAAGAGCTGATCGAGCGTATCGATTGGACGCCCTTCTTCATGAGCTGGCAGTTAGCGGGTAAGTACCCAAAAATTCTTAACGATGAGGTTGTGGGCGAAGCGGCGCGCAACCTGTTTGCCGATGCGCAAGTCATGTTGCGCAAGCTTGTCGATGAAAAGCGCGTTCAGGCTCGGGGCGTTATCGGCCTGTGGCCGGCCAACAGCGTGGATGATGACGTCGTTGAAGTGTATGCCGATGAATCACGCAGTGAGGTCATCGAGCGCCTTCACCATATTCGCCAGCAAACCACCAAGGGTCGTGACGGTATCTGCTACAGCCTGGCGGACTTTATTGCGCCTAAAGAGAGCGGTAAAGCCGACTGGATCGGCGGCTTTGCGGTCACCGCCGGCCATGGCGTTGACGAACTTACCAAAGCGTATGAAGCTGCAGGCGATGACTACAATGCGATTTTGGTTCAAGCACTTACCGACCGTTTGGCAGAGGCCTTTGCAGAGCGCATTCACGAGCGGGTACGTAAAGAGTTCTGGGGTTACGTGCCAGAAGAAACTCTGGATAACGACGCGCTGATAGCAGAAAAATACCAGGGTATTCGCCCCGCCCCCGGCTATCCTGCCTGCCCGGACCACACCGAGAAAGGCACCTTGTTCAAGCTGCTTAACGCCACAGAAAATACCGGCCTTGCGCTAACCGAAAGCTACGCCATGTGGCCAGCCGCTGCCGTTGCGGGTTGGTATTTTGCTCATCCGCAGTCAAAGTATTTCTCGACGGGCAAAATCACTCGTGACCAGGTAGAAGCAATCGCTGAGCGTAAACAGATGCCGCTTGAGGAAATGGAGCGCTGGCTATCGCCGGTACTCTCTTACGACCCCAGTTGATATGGCGTTAGCAACTCGACGCCACGGCAAGGTCGTTCGCTTGGCGCTACCGATCATGTTGGGCATGCTTTCTCAGAGCATGCTCAACATCATTGATGCCGCACTGGTGGGGCATTTAGGCCAGGTCGCGCTGGCGGGTGTGGGTGTGGGTGGTTACGCCATGTTTATGCTCACCGCCCTGGTGTTTGGTCTCTCTTCAAGCGTTCAATCGCAAACGTCCCAGCGCCTTGGAGCGGGCTGTGAGTATTCGGCTCAGCCTTTACAGGCAGGCGTTGCGGTTGGCTTGGTAGTTGGGCTGCCGCTATCGCTGCTGGCCTGGTGGCAAGCGCCTGCCCTGCTGCATTTGATAACGCAGGTGCCTGAGATTCAGCACGTGGCGGTTGATTACTTTCGCTGGCGCGTTGTTGCGCTTACCGCTATTGCATTAACGCTATGTTTTCGTGGTTATTGGAATGGCCGCCAACAGACACACCTTTATCTGCGCATTATTATTGTCGTTCAGCTGTTTAACGTAGCGGCCAGTAGCGGGCTGATCTATGGCCTGTTTGGGCTACCTCGTATGGGGGCAAGCGGCGCAGGCGTAGGTACAACTCTCTCGATGTTTTTAGGCCTTTTTATCTGGCTTTGGGTCACTGTAAGACAGCACGACCAGAATGGCTTTTTGTTCAGCCTACCGACGTTCGATACGCTGCGCACAACGCTAGCACTTGCTCTGCCTCATTCCCTACAGCAGATATGTTTTGCGGCGGGCTATGTGGTGCTTTTTTGGTTGTTAAGTCGTATGGGGACCGCAAGTGTTGCGGTTGGGCATGTGTTGGTTAACTTGTCATTATTGCTAATCCTGCCGGGTGTGGGTGTGGGCGTTGCTGCCATGAGCCTGGTAGGCGAAGCATTAGGCCAGGATGATCAAAGGGCGGCCCATCGGTGGGGGCTGGATGCGCTGGGCGTTGCCGGTGTGCTGCTCACCCTCTTGGCACTGCCAATGCTCGTATTCCCGATGCAGGTACTCAGCATTTTCTTTTCCAGCCCCGAGCTTATCGCCCTGGGCACGCTGCCCTTACAAATTACCGGTGCAATGATTGTGCTGGATGCGGCGGCGCTGGTGCTGGCTCAGGCATTGATGGGCGCTGGCGCGCAGCGTACGGTGATGCTGCTGACCTTAAGCATGCAGTGGCTTTTGTTTCTGCCCCTTGCCTGGTGGGTTGGGATTGGTTTACAACAAGGCCTGCTTGGGGTTTGGCTGGTACAGATAGTTTATCGGCTTGCCAACTCGGCGGGTTTTTTATGGATTTGGCAGCGTAAGCGCTGGCTAGCTCCCAATGTTTTAAATATCGTTTAGCGATAAAAAGATAATTATATATTCTTTTGTAGAATATGAAACACGCGTTAAGGTAACACTACATTAATGTCCGCCTTGACGTGACCATTTCGCTTTTTAGCAGGATCGTGCCACATGTACCGTTACGATATTCACGACCAAACGCTTGTTGATGAGCGCGTTGCTCAATTTCGCGATCAGATGAACCGCTATCTGGCGGGTCGACTCAGCGAAGAAGAGTTTCTTCCTTTGCGGGTACAGAACGGTTTATACGTTCAGCGCTATGCTCCCATGCTGCGGATCGCCATTCCCTACGGCATGCTGGCTTCCTATCAGTTGCGTAAGTTGGGGGACCTAGCGCGTGACTTTGACCGCGGGTACGGTCACTTTACAACGCGTACCAACCTGCAGTTGAACTGGCCTAAGCTTGAGACGGTGCCGGATATGCTGGCGGAGTTGGCAACTGTCCAAATGCATGCAATTCAGACAAGTGGTAATGACATTCGTAATACCACGACTGATCAATTTGCAGGTATTGCGGAAGACGAAGAAGTAGATCCTCGCCCCTGGTGTGAGCTGATACGCCAATGGTCGACATTTCATCCTGAATTCGCTTATCTGCCGCGCAAATTTAAAATTGCCGTGACCGGCGCTGAGCAAGACCGTGCAGCCATTCAGGTTCACGATGTAGGGTTACGCCTATGGCGTGATGATGCGGGTGAAGTGCGCGTAAAAGTTCTCGCGGGCGGCGGTCTGGGCCGCACACCGCTAATCGGTGAAGTTGTTTGTGAAGACTTGCCTTGGCAGCACTTGCTTACGTATCTGGAGGCTCTGGTTCGCGTTTATAACCAGTTTGGCCGCCGGGACAACAAGTTCAAAGCACGGATCAAGATACTGGTCAAAGCGCTAGGTGTCGAAGAGTTTAGCCGCCGAGTAGCCGAGGAGTGGGCGCATCTTAAAGATGGCCCTCAAACCTTAACGCCTGAAAGTATTGAGCGGGTTGCAGGATACTTTGTTGATCCTGACCGCCGCCCGGTAAGTGACGACGCTATAGCGGCTATTGATGCACTGCGCCAGGAAAATCGTGCTTTTGGCCGTTTTATGACCAACAATGTTCAGGGGCATAAAGTTAAAGGCTATAAAGCGGTGACGCTGTCACTAAAACGCAGCGGCCATTCACCGGGTGACGTTACCTGGGAACAAATGCACCAGATAGCGGACCTGGCAGACAAATATAGCTTCGGCGAGCTTCGTGTAACTCACGAACAAAACCTGGTGCTTGGTGATGTACCTGCCGATCAACTGGAAGCACTATGGCACGATCTGGAAGCACTAGGCTTGGCAAACCCCACGGTCGGTACACTGGCAGATCTTATCTGCTGTCCGGGGGGGGACTACTGCGCGCTTGCTAATGCGAAGTCAATCCCTGTGGCACAGTCAATTCAAGAACGCTTTGAAGACCTGGACTTCCTGTATGATCTCGGCCCGCTGGATCTTAATATTTCAGGCTGCATGAATGCCTGCGGACATCACCATGTAGGCCACATCGGCATACTAGGCGTCGATAAGAAAGGTGAAGAGTGGTACCAGATTTCGCTGGGTGGTGATCAAGGCAACAGTGCCGCTTTGGGCAAGATTCTTGGCCCATCCTTTAGCCGTGAAAATGTGCCTGATGTGATTGATAAGCTGCTAAACGTTTACGTGGGTGAGCGTCATAGTGGCGAGACTTTCCTGGACACTTACCGTCGTATCGGCCTGAAGCCTTTTAAGGAGCGCGTTTATGCTTAACCAGCCTTCTTCTGAAGAGAACCTGCCATTCGAGACAGATCTGGTAGAACGCCAACGTCCTTACCTGTTTCGCGGCCAAGAAACGCAGGATAGCTGGACGTTAGTACGCGATACTGAAACAAACGCAACAGTATCTGACGCGCATACCATCGTGCCGCTCTCAATCTGGCTTGATAGCACTTCAGAGGGCAAGCTGACAGCTCCCTGGTTGCCTGCGGATACCGAGCTGACACCAGAGTTGTCTGAACGCCTTTCAAGCGCGCCATTAATTGCAATCGATTTTCCAAAATTCACTGACGGCCGTGGCTATAGCCTGGCGCGCCTACTAAGGGAGCGCTATGCCTACCAGGGTGAAGTGCGTGCCATTGGCGATGTGCTGGTTGACCAGCTGTTTTTTATGACCCGCTGTGGATTTGACGGACTTTCGCTTCGAGAAGACCAGTGGGTCGAAGATGCTCTGCGAAATCTGCATATTTTTAGTCGCGCTTATCAGCCTGCGACCGATCAACCCGAGCCGCTGTTTCACTTGCGCCAACAGGCAACCAATAAGGTAGCTTCTTACGCTTGATAGCGAAGCACACAGTGAATGCCCCTGCTTTCAGGGGCATTTTTGTTGTTATCCTTTCCTTTTTTGCTGGCGCTCACGGTTATTGGCTTTCGCCCGTTGGCTTTTGCGCAGCATCACCCACGTAGCGCCAAGCCCGCCTTCGGAAGGCTGGGCAGAGACATACGCCTGGACCTCTTCAAACTGGCCAAGCCACTTGGCCAGGTAAGAGCGCAGCACGTTGGCTGGGCTGTCCAGTTCGCGCCCTCTTCCATGCACAATCATGACCGAACGCAGGTCATGCGCATAGGCTTCCTGAATAAACGGAAACAGCATGCGGCGACATTCAGCCAACGGCCGACGCAATAAATGAAGTTGTGCCTGTACGCTATATCCTCCATGCCTTAATTTATCGACAACGCCCTGCTGAATGCCTTCTCGACGGTATTCGATAGGATCAAAAGGGGGCAGTAAATCAACAAAGTCATCGGATAGAAAATTACGTTCACTAAGCTCTTCTTGAGCGCTTTCTCTGCGTGCAAGCTGTGCAGCAGAAGGCTTCCTCCGGTGATTACCTGCGTCGGCCTGATTACTACGTGCCAACGGCGTTACATCACCCACAGAGGCTCGGAAATCCATATCATCACGAAGTGGCTGGTTCATTGCAGGCTCCTCCGATAAGGTCTACCTCTATCCTAGCAAACCATATCGTATTGCTTAAGCAGATTGCTCAACACTTGCTTAAGGGAGAACGGCACGCCAGGCTATCCCACTCACGTTTTTAAAAGGGCAACGGATGGGCTGGGTTAAAAAAACAGTCGCTCTGGCAGGTTTATTACTGCTGTCAGCGGCCACATGGCTATGGCTAACCCTGTTAAGTCCCTGGCTCTATTCCCCGCCTGATGAGGTACAAACGGTAGAGCAACGCACACATCAGCTGTTTGTGTATGGAACGCTACGTTATCCACTGATTCGCTGGTTAGTCGCTGGCAGTTTAGGCAGTCCAGAACCGGCGGTCCTTCCAGGGTATCAGCGTCACGATCTGGACGTCGCTCCCCAGCCAGGTAGCCACGTCGAAGGCCTAAAATTAACCGTGACGCCGGAAGCGTTAAGGCGGCTTGATCGCTATGAACGCTTGGGCGTTCGGTACGAGCGCGTTAAAAAACGGTTAGCCGATGGAAGCGACGTCTGGGTTTACGTCAGGTTACCCGAAACCAGCTACCATCTTTTAAAGCCATCTCCTGCCAAGTACATAGCTCTGATACCATAAGGCATCAGGCAGGGCTTTTATCGGCGTTCTTCCAGGACCAAGGAAAATTTATGAGTAACACCACCCCTTACGTATTGGTTCTTTATTACTCTCGCTCAGGGGCGACGGCCGACATGGCCCGTCAATTGGCTGCAGGTATTGAAAGCATTGCGGGTATTGAAGCGCGTTTACGCACGGTGCCTCCAGTTTCAACAACTTGCGAGGCCGTCGCGCCGGAAATCCCTGAGGAGGGAGCGGTGTATGTTGAACTTGATGATCTGCGTAACTGCAGCGCGCTTGCCTTGGGTAGCCCCACGCGCTTTGGCAATATGGCCGCTCCCTTAAAGTATTTCCTGGATAGCACAAGCAGCTTATGGATGAACGGTGCTTTGGTCGATAAACCAGCTTGTGCATTTACATCGACCTCCAGCCTACACGGCGGCCAGGAAAGTACGCTGCTGACCATGTTAGTGCCCTTGTTGCACCACGGAATGGTCTATGCAGGTATTCCCTATAGTGAAACGGCCCTGTTAAGCACCCAAGGCGGAGGCACGCCTTACGGTGCCAGCCATTTGGCAGGCCCGCGTAGCGACCGTTCGGTGGATGAACATGAACGAGCACTATGCGTGGCACAAGGCAAACGACTGGCTAAACTAGCAGTAGCGCTTAATGTCATGCGCCAGGGGACATCATGAAGCAGTGGCTAACTAGCCTGGAGCAGCGCCACGGCATAAATACGTTAACACTGCGTGCTCGGCAGTGTGTATTGATCAGTTTTACGCTGCTCTTGCTGCTGGTTATTTATCGTGGCTTTACATTGCAAAGCGATACGTTTGATTGGCGGCCTATAGTGGCCTTTATTTTACCGCTGGTGCTTTTTTTACCTTCCATTCTTGGCCAGCGTGCACGTGGCCATGCCTGGCTCGCCTTTGTCAGCCTTCTCTACGTTACACAAGGTGTCATGCTAGCCGCTGTACCCGGGCAAACGGTGCATGGCATTGTGGAAGCGCTCGTATCGCTGGCGCTTTTTGTAGGTTGCATGGGGTACGCACGTTTTCGTAGCCAACAACAGCGCCAAACAGGTAAGTGAACGTTTTGGGCGTTATCTAAAGAGTGACGAACGTTATTAAAATTCAGGGTACTATTAAAACTTAGGGAGTTCCGCTAATGACTCGCAACATAGCCGACATTCGGCGTGATTACGAAGGTGGCAGGCTTGATGAAACCCATGTCACTCAAGGGCCTTTCGTGCTGTTTGATGAGTGGTTTAGCCTGGCCATGGAGAAGGAGGACAAAGACGCCAATGCCATGACGCTTGCAACAGTGGATAGCCAAGGGCGGCCGCATGCACGCGTTGTATTGCTGAAAGGATTTGATGAGCAAGGTATGGTGTTTTACACCAATTATCATAGCCATAAAGGTAGTGAGCTGAGCAATGTGCCGTTTGCGGCAATGACGTTTTGGTGGCCATCACTTGCTCGCCAAGTGCGTATTGAAGGTTCCGTCGAACAGGTTGCGCCGGATGAATCGGATGAGTACTTTGCCAGCCGCCCTCGCGGTAGCCAGTTAGGCGCCTGGATTGCAACGCAAAGCGTTGTCATTCCTGATCGTAACTGGATTGAGGAGCGTCAGAAACGCTTTGAACAGGCCTATGAGGGGCAAGAAATCCCGCGGCCCATCCATTGGGGCGGCTACCGCCTGCAACCTGACATGATTGAATTTTGGCAGGGCCAGCCCAGCCGACTACATGACCGTATACGTTTCGAGCGTCGCGATGGTGGAGAGTGGAGCCAGTTCCGCTTGGCCCCATAACCCTATAAAGATCGCTCATTATTGTTCAGCGCAGGTCTGTTTCGGTGATACGTTAATTAGGCAGGCCTGCTGTAGTGGTGATGTAAAGGTGGTGCACTTGGCCGAGTTAATCGGGCAGGCTTTCCAGGCGAAGGCGTTGCCACTCGCTTTCGGGTTCATTTAAGCGTAGGACAGCATCAATCACCTGTTCTTCCATGTTATAGCGGCACGTGAATCCCAAGTGTTTCATTAACGCCCGCATAGGGTGGTTATCGACCATGATTTTGCCTATCATTTCGAGCGTGCCGATATGCGTGCAGTAATTGACCATCTTCTTCATTAGCAGACTGCCAATCCCAAGCCCTTGTAAATCATCGCGGATGATCACCGAAAACTCGGTGCGTATATTGTCAGGGTCGTTCCACACACGCACAACGCCTAACATCTCTTTACGCCCATCTGCGTGCTGGTGCTCGGCGATAAATGCCATTTGTCGATCATAATTAATATGTGACAAAACCGATAAATCGCGCTGAGTGAGGTTGGACTTATTGTGGAAGTATCGGAAACGAATACTCTCTTCCGATAGCTGACGGTGAAAGGCGGTGATTAAAGGCGCATCTTCGGCCCTGATAGGGCGTACCTCTACCTGCCAGCCGTTTTTCAGTGTTACCCACTCTCGCAACTCTTCCGGGTATGGCATGATGGCAAAGCGCGCAGGCGTGCCTAAATCCATCGCAAAATCCACCGCCAGCATGCCATCACGATTAAGCAGTAACGGGTTGATCTCCAACCCTCGCAGGTCCCCCAAATCAGATGCCATTTGCGAAAGCTTGACTAACAGCTGACATAGCCGCTGAATGTCGCGCTCAGGTTCAGCGGAGTGCTCACGAATTAAAGAGGCTGCGTGCGTCCTGCCGACGACGTCGGCCGCCAGGCTCATGTTCAACGGCGGCAGAGCGACCTGGCGGTCTGCCAAAATATTGACTTTATAACCGCCAATACCAAACACAATCAGCGGGCCGAAAACCGGGTCGCGGGTAATACCGGCACAAATCTGCATGGAGTGCTTACCCCGCTGCATAGGCTGTAAGCAGAACTCGCGAATAGTGTACTGGGGAAATTTCTCATGTACTTTATCACCCAGCTGACGTACCCCTTGCGCCACTTCAGCAGGCGTTTCCAAGTCTTGTAGCAGCCCGGCAGACATTTTATGGGGGTGTTTACGGTATCGGTAAGGCCGACAATTACCTTCATGAACCACTTTCAGAGCCATCGGCCCTTGGATTTTTTGGGCTGCAGATTCGGCCTCTTCAGGGTTGCTCAGATACACACTTGGCGCCGTAGGAATACCATACGCTTTAAGTACCTGGGCTGTTTCTGAATGACTGAGTGTCTTTCTCCCCTGCTCTTTTGCCTGGATGATCAGCGACCGACACTGGGCACGTATTTCCGAGCTGGTTGAAAATGGCAGGCTAGGTGGAATTTCATGCAGCAAGGCTTGAACACGCTGGTAAATTACCATGTGCATGAAAGCCTTAACGGCTTTTTCCGGAGAAATATAGGTCGGTATACCCGCGATATTGCAGAGATGACGGGCATTAAGGGCTTCCTTCAGGCCCATCCAACTGGTCAGCAAGTTACGCCGAAATTTTTTGCGATTATCAATTAGTGCTTGAGCTGTCACCGCTGAAGGTGCCAACCGTGTTGGGGCATGGACCACCAGCACCGCATCGACATTGGCATCGGCGGCCACAATTTCCAGCGCCTCAACAAAACGCGCGGGGGTTGCGTTGCCACCCAAGTCAACCGGGTTTTCGCCGGGCTTACTTATATCGACTTGGCTTTTATGTAGCGCCGCTTGGGTTTCCTCGCTAAACACGGCAAGCTTACCACCTGCACTAACCAGCTTATCAATCGCCAGCATGGCTGGACCCAAGCCATTAGAAACAATGGCTAACCGATCACCGCGTAGCGGCTTCATGCGCGAGAGCGTTTCCAGAGCATCCAATAGCTCATCAGAATCATCGACCCTTACCACCCCCGCGCGTGCAAACGCCGCATCGAAAACGACATCACGGTTAGCAATACCCGGCGTAGGTGCCATCCCCGAAATATCGGATTGCGGCGTACGGCCGCTTTTAATGGCAAGTACCAAGCGGTTACGCGAAGCATCGCGCACAGAGGTCATAAAATGTTGTGCGTCATTCACCCTTTCCAGGTGTAATAAGATGGCCTGAGCGGGTGAAAACTGGTTCACGTAGTCGATTAAATCCGGCAGCAAAACATCGACACTATCCCCCACCGTAATCAAGTGAGAGAACCCCACATCGCGTCCAGCGGCCCAATCAATCATGGCGTTGGCAAGCATGCCCGATTGGCCCAAGTACGCAACACGGCCCGCTTTGACAGGCTGGCTGGCGTAAGAGGCATTCAAACGCTTGCTTGGGACGATGACACCCATGCACTCTGGGCCCAACACTCGAATACCTGAGGCGATGGCGGCTTTTAACATCCGCTCACGAATAGAGCCGGTATTGTCGCTATCGCGGTCCAGGTAGGCGCCTCCGGAAAGCACCAACGCGGCTTTCACACCAAACTCACCCAAGCGTTTAATTAATTTGGGAACGCCTTTAATCGGCGAGCAAACAACCGCCAGGTCCGGCGCTTCGGGCAAGTCCGCTACACTGCTGAAACAAGGCACGCCGAATACCTGGTCATAACCTTTTGGATTGACCGCCCACAGGGTGCCTTTAAAGCCCCCCTCTTGCAGGTTATTCAGCACTAACCCACCCAGCGAGGCCGGTTTTTCAGAGGCGCCAAACACGGCTAGCGTGCGAGGTTCAAAAAAATGATGCAAAAAGCGCGTACTCAAAATTGAGCCTCCCCTGAAGTAAATAACGACGGTGTACGACTTATTGACACTGTCGCGCAAGCCCCAGAGGCGATTAAGGTGGCCTCAATACAATGGAGCGCTTGAATGATCACCTCTTACCTTACCCATCCAGACTGCTCATTGCATCATATGGGACCAGAACATCCTGAAAGTCCACAGCGTCTGGAAGCAATTCGCGCTCGCCTTTCACTTGCCGGTTTATTACAGCAGACCATGCAGTCTGATGCCAAAGAAGCCAGTTTTGAGGCGTTGGCAAAAGTACACCCGCCCCGGCACCTTAATGCTTTAGAGAAATGTGTGCCTACTGAAGACATTGTCGCCCTGGACAGCGAAACACTCATGAATCCGGATAGCTTAAAAGCTGCCCGGGTTGCTGCCGGGGCCACTATAAAAGCAGTCGATCAGGTGTTTAAGGGCCACGCTGATAATGTTTTTTGTGCTGTTAGGCCTCCCGGTCATCATGCCGAAGCAAGCGAGGCGATGGGCTTTTGCTTTTATAACAATATCGCCGTAGGTGCCGCCCATGCACGTGACGTATATGGTGCCAAGCGTATCGCTATCCTCGATTTTGATGTCCACCAGTGTAATGGAACTATCGATATTTTTAAGGGCAGATCAGATGTCCTGATCTGTACAAGCTTTCAGTACCCGTTTTACCCGTGGCGTTATCTGCGTAGTGAGTGGCACAACGTTGTTAATACGCCGCTAGAATCAGGCACTGACAGCACTGAATTTCGACGCCTCATTGAGCATCAGTGGCTACCCGCCCTTCATGCGTTTAAACCGGACCTGGTGATGATATCGGCAGGGTTTGATGCTCATCGCGACGATACGATGGCCGATATCTGCCTGGATGATGAAGACTATTATTGGATAACGCATTTGGCAATGGAGATCGCGGCGCTTTATGCGGATAACCGCGTTGTCTCTGTACTGGAAGGTGGCTACGACCCTAAATCATTAGGAAGAGGTGTGGAGGCGCATATTAGAGCCTTGCTGGGGCTACCTTTTTCAGAAGAAGGTTAAATATTCTGTACTCGCGAATACCCTGGCAGACGCTAACGCTATGTTACTATGGTCCCTATTGCTGTCTCTTATGTGACCATTATGACCGCCACTTCTGAAGAACATGCCGCACTGCGTATTGCCTCCGGCAGCAAACCGTTTGTAGAACCGCTTCTCTTGGGTGCGCGGCTCAAGCAGATTCGCTTGGCTAACCAATGGACGCTGGAAGATGTCAGCCAGCGTACCGGGCTAGCGCGCTCTACCCTTTCAAAGATTGAAAATGATCAAGTCTCGCCTACGTTTAGCGTCGTTCAAAAGCTCACCACTGGGCTTAATATCGATCTACCCCAGCTCTTTACGCCGCCCAAACGTGAACGCTATACCATGGGACGACGCGACTTAACGCGTAAAGACAAAGGGCAGCTACATCCAACGCCTACTTACGAGCATGAATTACTGGGGCACCAGCTGGCTCAAAAGCGCATGATTCCCTTTAAGACCATTGTGCGCGCACGCAACTTTGACGAATACCACCAATGGGTGCGTCATGATGGCGAAGAGTTTTTGATGGTGCTTCATGGCGATATCATGCTGTACAGCGAGTTTTATGCTCCGCTACTGCTTGTTGAAGGCGACAGCATCTATTTTGATAGTGATATGGGGCATGCACTGGTGTCTACCAGTGCTGATGATGCGGTTGTTCTGTCCGTTTGTACCCGAGGCGATTTGGCTTAACATCCAGCCTATCTTCAACTTACCGCTTCTACAGACAGTTGGTTGGTTTAGGCAGCCCGGCAAGTCGCGCTATACGTTTCGCAGGGCTGCCGGGGAAAAGCGACATTAAATACATCGACTTGCCCTTCTCTTCTCCCAGCGCATTCTTCGTGGCTTTTACCAAGGGACGCATAGCCGGCGCCGTTTCATAGCGGTTATAAAAATCACGCATTACACCAATTAATTCCCAATGTGCTTCAGTTAATACGAGCCCTTCATCGTTGGCCAGCATTTCAGCTACAGTTTTTGACCATTTCGACTGCTCTACCAAGTATCCCTCAGGGTCTAATCCAATCTCTTTATTCGAATCAAGATAACGGTATATTTTTGAATCCGACATATTAGTACCACGTAACGATTTGAGGGTGGTGCTCAGTTAACGTAACGAATCCGTTCATATCAACCATAGGTAAGCCATTCGCTGTAACGGCAGCATTTAGGCCCCACGCCGCGACATCTTCGGCTAACAGAAAGATGCGTGACTGATACGCCTGCCAACCTTCCCAGTGCGTTTTCAGCGCCGCTTGTACACCTTCTTCCGTCAGTACTACAACATCCTCTTCACCAATGGCTTGCTGCATCTGTTGCGCAGCATCGCTATTTAGCGCCTTGGTTAAAATATGCAACATACTGAGCATCCCACTAAAAATTAAGTATTTGCGCGTACTGCTGAAGAAATCCAGGCATTGTTTTAGCTTTCAAAAACTGTACATCGTCTCGCAACGTGGATGCGGGCACTCCTAGAGTGGCCAAGGTCTCTTCGGTGGTCCAAAGCTGCTCGACATCGTACATCTCCAGCATATCGATGGTGGGGAGGCTGGCTTTCTGCCCTGGCGCCCCGCTGCCCTGCTCTTTTAATAACGCCATAGCGCCCTGCCCAAGGAACAGCAGGTCTACAGGCTGTCCAAATGCGGCCGCTACCAGCGCTGTATCCAGCCCTTCTCGCAGCAGGTTGGAGCCGTAAGGAGCATGACGAATGATAACCAGCAAGCTGTTTGACTCAGCCATTAGCTCTCCTGTTAGGCAAACGTAATAAAACGATCACAGCGCTGCTGTAAGGTTAACAACTGCCCTAGCCCGGTTAACTCAAAGGGCGCATCTATATTAAACGATGCTTTACCATGACGCAGCGCTTCCGCTTCACTTGCCAAGCCACGCCTTAGTGCCGCCGCTATGCATACGTCCAGGGGAACGTTATGCGCGCGGTGTAATTCGACCCAGGCATCGTGCAGGTTAAGTTCATCCTGGGGCGGGGCCATGAGTGAAGACGCGTTGTGCACCCCTTCATGATAAAAGAATACGCCTGACAAGTGGTGCCCCTGTGCCAACAGCGTACGAGCAAACCTTAAAGCAGAGTGTGGTGCGGGGCTGGTATACGGCGCACCCATCACCAATAAACCATACTCCATTATCGTCTCTCGAATCGGATAGCCAAAAAAAGACAGACCCTACAAGTAGGGTCTGTCCGGTTACCAGCTGACAACGCTATCGGTTAGTCGTTGCTCATGATACCTAAAATTGAAAGCAGGCTGATAAACAGATTGTAGATAGAAACATACAGCGTAACGGTTGCCAGAATATAGTTCGTTTCACCAGCGCGATGAATGATCTCACTGGTTTGATACAGGATGGCCGCTGAGGCGAACAGAACAAAGCCTGCTGATACCATCAGTGACAGGGCAGGAATGTTGAAGATCAAGCCAGCAACCATCGCAAGCACTAGCACAATAGCGCCAGCCAGCAGGAAGTTGCTTAAGAAGCTGAAATCCTTCTTGGTCGTTAACGCAACCGCTGAAAGGCCAAAGAAGGTAAGGCCCGTCATTGCCAGCGCATTCATAATCAGCGCGCCACCGTTAGGGAGCGTTAAATAGGCTGAAATGATGGGTCCCAGTGTGAATCCCATAAAACCGGTAAAAGCGAAGGTGGCCAGCAAACCAGCCGCAGAATTTGCCGTTTTATGTACCAAGAACATCAAGCCGTAGGCCCCAATAAAGAACACAAAGATGTTCATTTGTTGGATACCCATAGCCACTAATGCGCCAGCGGCCACTGCTGAGAAAAGCAGCGTCATTGCCAATAATGCGTAGGTATTGCGCAGTACCTTATTGGTGCTCACGCTGTTGGCAACACCACTGGATCGTGTTTGTGCCGTGTTTAGATCGTTATAAGCCATCTACGTATGCTCCCCAAATAATAGTGCTAACAATAGACCAGCATGCCGTTACCAAGTTCCAGACGCAAGTCCTTATCGCTTCGTTCATGTAAAGTACTCAACTTTTTTCTAACGAAAGAATTGACGGATTTGAATAGCAGCATCTTGCAGAAAAAACCACGACTGACGATATTGTCATCGCCAGTCGTGGTTTTTAACGCTCTATTTCTTCATCTTTTTTCGGCGGAGTCACCGCGCTGCTGGCGGTTTGGCGAATATCCTGCGAGGCATATAACCGGGCATCAACCACATGCAGCACTGCAAGTTGTACGAAAAGCACTGCAAAACAGATGATTAAAGCTTTGATCATGGCGGCTTTCCTGAACCAGGCTGGCGATAGCCAACCTTTTGCTGAATGCTAGCTTAAAGCAGGCTGAAAGCAATAGCGGCATTCGATAAAAACCTGCCATGAATAATAGCGCCCTATCCCTTGTCTACTGAGTAAACTCTTCCGTATCAATGTCCGCTTGCTGCGCTGGACTATACCGTTCACCGGCTACCTGATCAGGTGTCATCATTGAGTTGAGGTCACTGAGATAGTTTTTATCGAGCACCCAACTATCGGCTGCCAGGTTTTCACGCATATGAGCGATTGAGCAAGTCCCAGGAATGGGCACTATATGGCTACCTTGTGCTTTTACCCAGGCCAGTGCCAATTGGGCGGTAGTCACGTCAAGCGCTTGGGCTAGCGCCTGAAAGCGTGAAAGCACCGCTAGATTTTTAGGCAGATTGTCAGCGTTAAAACGTGGCATGTTAGCCCGCATATCACCCTCACCAAACACTGTATCGACCTGAATCGCACCTGCCAAAAACCCACGACCCAAGGGGCTAAATGCAACCATCGCCACATCAAGTGTTTGGCAGGCTTTGATGAGCGCAATTTCGGGGTTGCGTGTCCAGAGGGAATACTCTGACTGCACTGCTGCTATGGGATACTCCTTATGCGCTTTGGAAAGCGTTTTCGCTGAAACCTCCGACAGCCCCACACCGCCTATCTTGCCTTCATCGACCAACTTACCCAGTTCGCCGACACTCTCCTCGACGGGTACGCCGGGATCAAGCCGGTGCAGGTAATAGATATCGATATGATCAGTCTTTAAACGTGTCAGGCTTGCCTCACACTGTTGGCGTAGTATGTCTGGTCGACCATTGATAACCCGCTTTCCCGTCTCAGCATCAATCGCCATACCGCATTTACTGGCCAACAACAGCGCTTGGCGCTTGTCTTTTAAGGCATTGCCCAGCAAGCGCTCATTCGCCGTGGCCCCATACAGTGTCGCGGTGTCAAAGTGCCGATACCCCATTTCAAACGCTTCATGCAATGCTCGCAGGGCGTCTTTTTCAGACATCTGCTGACCATAACCATGAGACAAGTTCATACAACCAAGGCCAACAGCAGGCGAAGACACTTCTTTAAGACGCTGGAAAAACATCGACATAGGCATTCCCTGAAAGAAAATTTCTGCAGTACCGTTATGCCGTATAATAGTTAACAACTCAACGAACGAAAGCCCCACGGCATACCATGGGGCTTTCGGCAACGAACCATAAATTTCAGACGGCAGGTTTTAAAAAGCCTATTAACCAGTATGACGGCCTTGAAGCTTATCCAGTAGCCGATCAACCATGCCGACGCCCGGCCCGACGCTCTTATGAAATAGCTCAGAATGAGGTGCGCTAGGGTCCGGCCGTGTCGGTGATAGCTTTTTGGCAGCGTCGACTTTATTCCCCAAGTCGATAAGTTCATCAACGGGTATATGATTACGTAGTTTGGGAAATTGGTCGGACTCTTCATCATCAATGTGATGGCGAAGCTGCTTTTCCATCTCTTTAGTCAACGGGATAAACGAGGGGGCTGAGGCGTCGACATCCTCTAGCTTCTTCATCACCTTGACCAATTCATCATGCTCTCTCTTATCGTGCTCAACTTCATCACGCCCATTAGGAATATATTTCTCCATAGCAGGGTAAACATACATTTCCTCAGCAACGGCATGGCGCATCACTTCGGCAATAGCGGCGTCTATCAAGTCTCGACGCTGCTCGGGGTCGTTACTGCTTTCTACTTGGGCGAGTAGCTCCAGCATTTCCTGGTGGTCAGTCGTTAAAATATTGATGACGTCCAACCCGTTTCCTGTCTGGCCTTGCGTGTGGTTATCCATACCCTTCTCTCCCTCTTATTCAGAATCCATGAGCCGCCAGCTCCATTTCAAGCTAGCTCGCCTGATCGGTATTTCCAAGCTCACAGCCCGTGACCTAATACATGTTAAGAAGGTTTTTAAAACTGATTGGCAGGTGGCTGACGTCATATTCAAGCCGCACGCCATCAGCTACGTTATAAAAGGATTTCAAACCAGGGAGCGGATGATGACGACGTTTATGGTGTATCGAGCGGTTCAGGAAGGCGCTGAAATTGATGCCCAGCCTGAGTGGTGGGTCGTAGACTTGCGTGAGGAGGAAGAAAGAGATGGCGATTTGGTGCGCAAACGTTGTGCGACCAAGCCTGAAGCAGATGAAGCCGTTAATGAACTTAACAAAAAATATGCAACGACTTAGTAGTATCGATAACAGTACGACGGCTGAACATCCACCAGCCTGACAGCTGACAGGCTGGTGGACGATAATAATGTAGCAAGCAGAAGGAGGCCGCTATTTTTTACCCGTTAACGATCTAAGCAGCGTCTCAACCTGGTGGTCGCCCTCGCCTTCATTATCCAACTCCTCTTTCGCCAGCTCTTTTTTATTTCCCACGACGGCATTGCAGGCACTGCAGTAGATATTGTCATCTTCGTCTGTGTTTTCAGGGAAACGGTAGTCTTCGCTGCCACATTGGGCACATCGTTTCGGAAATGCCATTTAAACTTACTCCTTGTGTTGTGTGCGACATACCTTTACAGCTTAGCCGAAAGTGAATTAACTGCGTATGTGCACCTATAGCACATTCAGCGCCTAGCTCTCTTGTGGTGGATACGGGTTCTGCTTTAATAACGTGGCCAAGTGAACACAATTAAGCGCCAGGCCTGCCGTAGCGCTCTGAGTCGCTTCTGGTGTCTTCTCAAAATCCTTGAGGTCGACTCCCTGCATGGCTTCACCTACCCAATAGGTGCATGCGTTGGCAGGAAGGGTAAAACCAACGTCGTTTAGCCCCTGAAACAGCTCGGCAACAATATGATGAGCGCCATCTTCATTACCTACCACCACGACACCAGCGACCCGACCATACGAGACCATTCGTCCCTGCTCATCGGTTTCGCCAAGAAACGCATCCAGTCGCTCTAATACACGTTGACAGATACTGGAGTGATGGCCTAACCAGATAGGGCTACCCAGGATGAAGATATCGGCATCCAGAATCTGCTTTCGTATTTGCGGCCAATCATCACCCTCACCTTCATCCGATGTCACACCGGGCTTAATATTAAAATCCACAGCACGGATTTTCTCGCCAGTGACGCCATGGCGCTCAAGCGCTGCCAAGGTTTCGGATATAAGTCGATCACAAGAAGACGCTGCGGGTGACGCTTTAAGCGTACAGTTGATAGCCAAGGCTTTTAACGACATGGGTCTCTCCTTTTACGCGGCTTGGGGTGTCAGTGCTTGCGAAGCTTGGGGGTTATCTGCCGGGCGAACTGCCGAAACGAGGCTTTAACCGTACCCAGCGCGTCCGGATCGCCATGCAAAAGCGCTGACATATAGGCTTTCGCCTGCTCGGGCTTTATATGCGGCGGGATCGGCGGAACATCAGGGTCAGTTATAACTTCCAGCACAACAGGGCGGTCAGCACTTAAGGCCTGCTCCCAGGCAGTGGCAAGCATCTCAGGATCGCTGACCTTAATGCCCTTGAGCCCAATAAGCTCGGCATATTCGGCATAGGGAAAGTCAGGGAGATCCTGCGAGGCTTCATACTTCGGGTCGCCTTCTATTACCCGCATTTCCCACGTGACTTGATTAAGGTCCTGGTTATTAAGCACCATAACGATCAAGCGTGGGTCCGCCCACTGCTGCCAATACTTGGCAATGGTAATTAACTCCGAATTACCGTTCATCTGCATGGCCCCGTCTCCAACCAATGCAATGGCCACCCGTTCGGGATAAGCGAACTTGGCGGCTATCGCATAGGGAACGCCATTTCCCATCGTGGCAAGTCCACCAGAAACCGATGCCATCATGCCACGGCGTAATTTGAGATCACGTGCGTACCAGTTAGCAGCGGAACCGGAATCGCTGGTCAGAATGCAGTTATCAGGCAGGCGCGGCGACAGCTCCCAAAAAACACGCTGCGGATTAACCGGGTCAGCCTCCGCCATGGCACGCTCTTCAAGCACTTCCCACCATTGGGCAACACTTTTCTCAATATCTTGACGCCAACCACGATCTGTTTTCTGCTCTAAATAGGGCAACAGCGCTTGTAAGGTAGTCGCGCTATCACCCACAAGGTTCACCTCCATTGGGTAACGCATACTCACCTGGCGCCCATCAATATCGATTTGTACACCCCGGGCCTGCCCCTCCTCCGGTAAGAATTCCGAATAGGGGAAGCTTGAGCCAATCATCAATAGCGTGTCGCAGTTGGCCATTAACTCCCAGCTTGGGTTAGTACCCAGTAACCCGATAGATCCGGTAACGAAAGGCAAGTCGTCAGGAAGCACTGCACGCCCCAGTAGCGCCTTAGCGACACCAGCGCCTAGCCTGTCAGCCACCTGAATAATCTCATCGGTCGCATTCAGAGCCCCAGCACCCACTAGCATCGCCACTCTCTTTCCTTCATTTAACACTTGGCGGCTTGGCGCAAATCATTGTCATGAGGCACGGTAATGGGGCTTGAGTAGCCCACGCCCGAATGCACAGTACCGTGAGCATGCGCAGGTGTTTCAACCGCAGGCTGGGACTGAAGGTCATTGGGAACGATGATAACCGTCACGGTCCGCTCGGCGAGGGCTATACGGATAGCGCGGTCAATAAGGTGGCGTATCTGAGCTGGGCTGGTCGCCATATGCACGAATTCATGGGCGACGTCTTTGAAAAGCGACACCAGGTCGACTTCTTGCTGATATTCACCGCCCAAGGCCGCACGTGCTTGCTGGCCAACAATGGCGACGACTGGCTGATGATCTTTTTTGGCATCGTACAAGCCATTAAGCAGATGAATGGCACCAGGCCCGGAAGTCGCGGTACACACACCCACTTCCCCCGTAAACTTGGCATGAGCACACGCCATGAATGCCGCCATCTCCTCATGACGGGCTTGCACGAACTCGAACTGGTCACCCGCTCGTTGTAATGCCCCCATGATGCCGTTGCTGCCATCCCCCGAATACCCGAAAATACGTTTAACACCCCACTCACCCAAACGTTGAACCAGAAAATCACCTACCAGCTGCTTACTCATTTAAGCCTCCATGGCAAAGCTACGCCTTAGCTCGTCACTTTCATATAAATGTTCACTAGGCCTATAGGTATAGATACGGGTATCAGCAAAGGTCAACTTGGCAGGGCTTCTTGTTAATTATTATTAAACAACAACCTGTAGAGTAGGCTAGTTTGGTTGCTAAACGGTCATGTTCATTTTTTTAATTCTCATGGATTACCCACCATAACGAAATGTATGCCTCGCACCTGAGAAGAATTTAGTGATTTCGATGCCAACTATTTTACACTTGGGCAAGGCGAACCCAGCGTAACCGACGATATAATCTAGATATACGTTATTTACTTTTACGCTTAAAGCAAGAAGCCCGACCAGAGGCCGGGCTTTAACGTTGCATCCTTGTACACTCCGCAAGCTTCCTGCCTGCCCATCCTTAGGGAGTCTTCCTGACTCACTACTCCTTGCTGAACATCCTTGTCCAGTGGGTTGAGATTGCCACACTAAAAATGGCCTGTAAGTAACATAGTATAATTGATAGTAAAAACGCACTTATTTATTAACCTGCAGTAACTCTGTTAGTTAGCCAACTAGCCAAACAATGAGGCCACCTGCTAATCCACTTCGGGTTAAGTAGTAGAAACTTAGCCATAAGTAGTTATAACTATAATCTTATTTATCATACTTATTGAGGACGCCATGCACTCTAATACAAATTAACAATAAGAAACGTTCTTTTGATTTAAAAATAGTATGTAACATTAGATGAAAAAAGGCCTATAGTCTTTCATCACCCGTATTCGGGTTGATACATAACTCATGGAGGAGAAAGTGATGATCGCTGTTCATCAGGGTACCAAAATTGCGTTTTCAGCTATTTACCGGCGTTTGGTTATCAACCAGCTTATTAACCGTGTCGACAGCCTTGAATCTGAAAAATATGGGCTTATCGCCGAAAACAAGATATTGGCTACTGAAAACGCCAAGCTACGCAGGGCATTAGCAAAGCAACATAACGATGTAGCGTGATATTTAGTTCTGCGACCCTTGGCTAGCCGTAACGACGTCTAGGCCAAGGGTGGCGGAGTCTATGAGAGTTTTCAGCCACAAGCGGTTCAATCAAACTTTCTTTTTATCTCCGGTAATTTCATCGGTGACTTTTCGCAATCCCCTTTCAATCGGATGCTCATCATCATTATCACCTGTCACGCTAAACTCTGAGTTCGCCCCCCCGCTGTATATTTCTGCACCACAAGTGCCACACGTTGGGAGGGCATTTTCCGTATCGTTTGCGTCGGCGATATATTCCTTACCACATTTCTGACACTTATCGACATGTTCCATGGCCGTTCTCCTTTTTCCTATATCACTTCAACCTTAGAAGAAAGAAATGGTTCCATAAAGTCCGGGCAAGCCGATAACCACGTAGAGCGGTCCTATTGCATCAGACTACCGCCCGCGTCGTCGTCAAGCGCGACTCCCTGGACGCCTATCTCCGCCTCTAATGACAACAGGTAGTGGCGCAATGCGCGCCGCGTTGCCTGTTCCTCCAGGTGATGGCGAACACGTTCGGTAACGGCTTCGTAAGGCAGCAACTGCCCTTCCTCGCGGGCATCAACCACCACCAAGTGCCAACCATAGCGGGAGGCAATGGGCCGCTCATGAAGGCCGTTGGGTAAGTGGTGTAGCACTCGGTCAAGTTCAGCAACCGTTTGCCCTTGGGCCAACCAGCCGAGTTCCCCACCTTGGGTGTTGGAAGGACACGCTGAGTGGCGCTGGGCAAACTCCGTAAAGCGCGCAGGATCGTCCTTCAATGTTTCCAGCAGTGTTACGCCTTGCTGATAGTGTGCATCCCGAGCCACAGCATCTTCAGGCGCCGCAGCCAGCAAAATATGACGCACCTTTAAGCGTGTGGGCTCACTAAAACGCTCGGGGTGGTGCGCATAAAAGCGTTGGCAATCCTCGGTGCTGGGTTCCGGCACGTTCAGCGCCTGCTCTAGAAGCTGTGCAATCACCTTGTCATCGGCTGTTTCATTATCAGCCAATAACCCTTGCGCTTGGGCCTGCTGACACAGCAGCTCACGGACAACCAACGCCCGCGCAGCCTTAAGCTGGGCACTCCCCGCACTGTCTGACGGGTGATACTGCATTTCATGGGCAATGTCGCTTTCTTCAATAGCGCGGCTGCCCACCTGTATCAATGGTAGCGTGGCTTCACTTGGCAGCGCTTCGATATCAATCATTTGCATAACAACTCTCCTGATAAATTAGCGCTTAGCCGCGTTTACGCACTAATTGATAGCGCCGGGTCAGATAACCGAAAGGCGCGCTCCATACATGCACTAGCCGAGTGAAAGGGAACAACAGGATAATGGTTAGCCCCAAAAAGATATGCAGCTTGAATATCCAGGAAACATCTTGCAGATAGTTCGCTGCGCCGCCGTTAAAGAACACAATGGCCTGTGCCCAGCTTGCCAATGTCAGCATCATTTCGCCATCCATATGGCCCAGCGTGAAGAAAATGGTCGTCAGTCCAAGGCATGCCTGAATAAGCAAAATAGCCAGAATCAGCGTATCCATTTTACTCGATGAGGCGCGCACACGTGGATTGAACATCCGCCGATAAAGCAGCATCGCCCCGCCGATCACACACAACACGCCGGCAATACCACCAATCACCACGGCAAGCAGTTGCTTGGTGCTAGGGAGAAGAAAGTGCTCATACATCCAGTGTGGGGTAAGCAGACCAACCAAGTGGCCAAAAAAGATGGTAATGATGCCGATATGGAAGAGATTGCTGGCCAGGCGCATGTTTTTGGTCGACAGCATCTGGCTGGAGCCGGTCTTCCAAGTGTACTGCCCGTAGTCAAAACGCACCAGGCTCCCAAACAGAAATACGGTACCGGCGAGATAGGGATAGTAGCCGTAGATAAAATGCTCGAGGTAAGTCGTAATAGCGGACATTGAGATTCTCCTGTTAACGACCCATTCCCGGAGGCTGGGCTCCGGGAGAGAGAATACGAACGGCATCGTGTTGAACGCCCTGCTTGCGTTCAGCCAAGCGACGCCCTTCGGCAGATTGCAACGCACAGTCCTCGTCGGATGCCGCAGAAAAACGTACGGCTTCCTCTTCCCATACGGCATCCAGCGCTTCGGGGGTATTGTCAGGCTTTTCCGCCTTCACAACGGAGCGATGCGCGTTTATGTCCGCTTCGGCGCCAATGAGCGCCAGCAGCGCATGGGTCACCAAGGCATAGTCGCTATCACGCTCTTCCAGGCGAGCGGCAAGTAGCGCCAGAATATGGCGAATATTGCCAATCCAGCGGGCCATTTCCACATCGCTTCGCGTGGAGAGATACTCCAAGAACAGCGGTAAATAGTCAGGCAGCTCCCGGGCGTCTAGCTCAAAACCCGCCTTTCGGTACTCATCCATGAGATCCACCATAGCCTGGCCACGCTCTCGTGATTCTCCGTGTACGTGTTCAAACAGCAGCATCGATGTAGCCCGGCCCTGTTCGAAAAGCGCGACATACTCGGCTTGAAGGCTTAAAAGCTCGCTATCGGCAATTTGCTGACACCAACTCATCAAACGTTGGCGTAACGAAGCGGGCCAGCGATTCTCCGCGGCCACGATCTCGACAAGCTCCCCTACGGCCTGCTGCAATTCAGCTGTTGGGTAGTCAAGCAACCGCGACAATACGCGCAGGCTGCGCATGGTCTGTTGCTCTGGGGTCAAGAGCGGTTCTGCCAGATTACTCATGACGCGCCTCCTCGGATTGCGCCTGCGGATCAAAAACATTGACCGGTTTCACCATCGTGCTTTCAACAGGCCGACCGTTGAACAGGTTCGCTGTGCTCTCGCCGTTGCACCCGTCACCAAAGGTGAATCCGCACCCACCCCGTTCCGGGAAGGCGTCGCGCGCCATCTCGCGGTGGCTGGTTGGAATCACGAACCGATCTTCATAGTTGGCGATTGCCAGATACCGGTACATGTCCTCCACCTGAGCAACGCTTAGACCCACATCTTCCAGCACGCTGATATCCGCTTCTCCTTCAACATGCTTACCGCGCATATAAAGGCGCATCGCCATCAAACGCTTAAGCGCGAGCACAACGGGGGCTTCTTCCCCGGCGGTCAGCATATTGGCCAAGTACTTCACCGGGATACGCAGCGACTCAATTTTTGGCATCACGCCATCGAACTCGACCTTACCCGCTTCGGCCGCAGACTGAATGGGCGACAGCGGCGGTACGTACCAGACCATGGGCAGCGTGCGGTATTCTGGGTGCAGCGGAAGCGCCAGCTCCCAATCAATGGCCAGCTTGTAGACGGGCGATGCCTGAGCGGCCTGAATGACGTTGTCGGGAATACCATCTTTCTTGGCTTGGGCAATGACCTCGGGATCATGAGGGTCCAGGAAGATGTCGCGCTGGCGGTGGTACAAGTCCTGCTCGTCGGCGGAGCTTGCGACTTCCTCAATGCGGTCGGCGTCATAAAGCAGAACACCTAAATAGCGAATACGCCCCACGCAGGTTTCTGAGCAGATGGTTGGCTGGCCCGACTCAATACGCGGGTAACAGAAAATACACTTCTCGGATTTGCCGCTTTTCCAGTTGTAGTAGATCTTCTTGTAGGGGCAACCGGAAATACACATCCGCCAGCCGCGGCATTTATCCTGGTCAATCAGTACGATGCCGTCTTCTTCACGTTTGTAAATGGCGCCACTGGGGCAGCTTGCCACGCAGGTAGGGTTAAGGCAGTGCTCACACAGGCGTGGCAGATACATCATGAAGGTGTTTTCGAACTGGCCGTAGATATCTGCCTGCACCTGCTCGAAGTTGATGTCCTTGCGGCGCTTGGCAAACTCGGTGCCTAGAATTTCCTCCCAGTTAGGGCCCCATTCAATTTTCTTCATACGCTCGCCAGAGATCAGTGAACGCGGGCGGGCTACCGGCTGGTGCTGTCCGGGCTTGGCAGTGTGCAGGTGCTGGTAATCAAAGGTGTAAGGTTCGTAGTAGTCATCAATAGCGGGCAAGTCGGGGTTGGCGAAGATATTGGCCAATACACGCCATTTACCGCCAATGCGTGGCTCTATCTTGCCATCACGGCTGCGCATCCAGCCGCCCTTCCACTTGGCCTGGTTTTCCCACTCTTTGGGATAGCCGATACCCGGCTTGGTTTCAACGTTGTTGAACCAGGCATACTCGACACCTTCGCGGCTAGTCCAGACGTTTTTGCACGTTACCGAGCAGGTGTGACAACCAATGCACTTATCAAGGTTAAGGACCATGCCTACCTGAGAGCGAATTTTCATTTCACCGCCTCCTGAACGTCATCCTGGCCTTCACCATCCAGCCATTCGATATGCTTCATCTTGCGTACCAGCACGAACTCATCGCGGTTCGAGCCTACGGTTCCGTAGTAGTTGAAGCTGTAAGCGAGCTGGGCGTAGCCGCCGATCATATGAGTGGGTTTAGGGCAAACACGCGTCACAGAGTTATGAATACCACCACGCGTGCCGGTAATTTCCGAACCGGGGACGTTCACCTGACGCTCTTGGGCGTGGTACATCATCACCATGCCATCCTTAACGCGCTGACTGACCACGGCGCGGGCAGCAATCGACCCGTTGGCGTTATAAACCTCTATCCAGTCGTTGTCTTGAATATCGATATCGGCAGCATCACCTTCGGAAAGCCACACCACGGGGCCACCGCGATTCAGCGTCAACATCAGCAGGTTGTCGGAGTAGGTGGAGTGAATCCCCCACTTTTGGTGCGGTGTCAGGAAATTCAGCGCCTTGCTTTTGAAACCGTTATCCTCGGGCAGCTTGAAATTTTCCGCGGCGCGGGTGTTGATCGGTGGGCGATACACCAACAGGCTTTCGCCGAAATCACGCATCCAGGCATGATCCTGATAAAACTGCTGACGTCCACTGACCGTGCGCCATGGAATCAGCTCATGAACGTTGGTATACCCGGCGGTATAGGAGACGTGTTCATCCTCCAGGCCCGACCAAGTGGGGCTGGAAATAATCTTGCGCGGTTGCGCCACGATATCGCTAAAGCGGATTTTTTCATCCTCTTTAGGTCGTGCCAGATGCGAGTGGTCGCGCCCGGTAATTTTGGAGAGTGCCTCCCACGCCTTGAGTGCTACCTGGCCATTGGTTTCTGGCGCCAGCGTCAGTACGGTTTCTGCCGCGTCAATAGCGCTTTCGATGTTCGGGCGCCCTTTTGCCGGGCCTTCATGCTTAACGTGATTCAGTTTGCCGATCAGTTCTATTTCGCTATCCGTGTTCCAACTGATGCCTTTGCCACCATTACCGAGCTTTTCAAGCGCCGGGCCAAGTGAGGTAAAACGCTCGTACGTGGCGGGGTAATCGCGCTGTACTTCTATCAATGCAGGCATGGTTTTGCCGGGGATGGGCGCGCACTCGCCCTTTTTCCAATCCTTTACATCTATCTGCGCAAGCTCGCCCGGGGAGTCGTGCTGCATGGGGAGCGTGACTAAATCCGTCTCTTCGCCCAAGTGGCCCACACACGCTTTCGAGAACGCCTTGGCGATGCCTTTATAAATGTCCCAATCGCTGCGCGACTCCCAGGCAGGATCGGTGGCAGCCGTTAGCGGATGGATAAACGGGTGCATGTCGGAGGTATTAAGGTCGTTCTTTTCATACCAGGTCGCCGTGGGTAGCACGATGTCCGAATAGAGGCAGGTCGTCGACATACGAAAATCAAGCGTGACTAATAGGTCAAGCTTGCCTTCAGGCGCCTCGTCGTGCCATTTGACCTCTTCTGGCTTCTGCCCGCCAAAATCGCCCAGGTCTTTACCCTGAATGCCATGCCGAGTCCCCAGCAGGTACTTGAGCATGTATTCATGCCCTTTACCGGAGCTACCCAGCAGGTTAGAACGCCAGATAAACATGTTACGCGGGAAGTTCTGGGGGTTATCCGGGTCTTCGGCAGCAAAGGAAAGCTCACCGGCTTTTAATTGCTGAACGACATAATCCTTGGTGGCCATGCCGGCGTCTTTGGCCTTGCCTGCCAAATGCAGCGGATTCGTGGTTAGCTGAGGGGCAGACGGCAGCCAGCCCATACGCTCAGCGCGTACGTTGTAGTCGATCAGGCTGCCGGTGTGACGGCGAGGGTCAGCCAGTGGCGAAAGAATCTCTTTGATCTCAAGCTTCTCATAGCGCCACTGCGAAGAGTGGTTATAGAAGAATGACGTAGAGTTCATATGACGCGGTGGGCGTGTCCAGTCAAGCCCAAATGCCAAGGGCAGCCAGCCCGTTTGGGGGCGCAATTTTTCCTGGCCGACATAGTGTGCCCAGCCGCCGCCGCTCTGGCCAATACACCCGCACATGATCAGCATATTGATCAAGCCGCGATAGTTCATGTCCATGTGGTACCAGTGGTTCATACCGGCACCCACGATAATCATGGAGCGCCCACGTGTCTTGTGGGCATTATCGGCAAATTCCCGCGCGATACGAGTACACTGCTCTGCCGAGACGCCGGTAATTTTTTCCTGCCAAGCGGGGGTGTAAGGTTTTATCTGGGCATAGTCGGTAGCGCCATCGTCCTCATCCGCTTGACCAAACCCACGGTCAATACCGTAGTTGGCACACATCAGGTCAAAGACCGTCACCACCAGCACGCTGCTGCCATCGGCTTTTTGCAGCCGTTTAGCGGGCAGGCTGTGGAACAAGCGGTCGCCACTTTCGCCTTCTACATGCGCAAAGTGCTTATGCTCGATACCGCCGAAATAGGGAAAAGCCACGCGCGCGACGTCGTCATGGCGCTCGGCAAGGCTCAAGAGAGGTGAAATCTCAACGCCGTCGGCATCCAAAGGCTCCAGGTTCCATTTACCCTGGTGAGCTTCTTCTTCCCCCCATCGGAAACCAATAGAGCCCTGCGGGACTACCAGCTGATCACGTGCGTCATCCCAAACCAGTGTTTTCCACTCAGGATTATTGTCCTGCCCCAAGTGATCAGCAATATCACTGGCGCGCAGTTGGCGCCCGGGCACAAGAGAGCCATCATCGCGTGGCTCCAGCTCGACCAGGCAGGGCATATCGGTATACCGGCGCACGTAATCGGTAAAGTAGGCGCTGGGATTTTCAAGGTGAAACTCTTTGAGAATGACGTGGCCCATGGCCATGGCGAGCGCTGCGTCGGTGCCCTGTTTGGCAGAGAGCCACTCATCTGTGAGTTTGGAAACCTCGGCGTAATCGGGGGTAATGGAAACGGTTTTGGTGCCCTTATAGCGAACCTCGGTGAAGAAGTGGGCGTCTGGCGTGCGGGTCTGAGGCACATTCGACCCCCAGGCAATGATATAGCCTGAGTTGTACCAGTCGGCAGATTCGGGAACATCGGTTTGTTCGCCCCACGTCATCGGCGAGGCGGGTGGCAAATCGCAGTACCAGTCGTAAAAGCTCATGCATACGCCGCCGATTAACGACAGGTAGCGGCTACCGGCGGCGTAACTGACCATCGACATGGCAGGGATAGGTGAAAAGCCAATGATGCGGTCAGGCCCGTACTGTTTGGCGGTATAAACGTTGGAAGCCGCGATTAACTCATTAAGCTCATCCCAGTTGCCACGAACAAAGCCGCCCATGCCGCGGGCGCGTTTGTACTCTTTGGTTTTGGCCGGATCTTCAACAATCGAGGCCCAGGCCTCTACCGGGTCGCCTTTTTCACTTAACGCTGCACGCCAAAGCGCCAACAGCGGTTTACGGACAAGGGGATACTTGAGACGGTTAGCACTGTAAAGGTACCACGAGTAGCTCGCCCCTCGAGGGCAGCCGCGAGGCTCATGATTAGGCAGGTCGGGGCGTGTACGCGGGTAATCGGTCTGCTGAGTTTCCCATGTCACCAGGCCGTTTTTGACGTAAATTTTCCAGCTACACGAGCCGGTACAGTTAACTCCGTGGGTAGAGCGGACGACCTTGTCGTGTTGCCATCGGCGGCGGTAACTGTCTTCCCACTGGCGGTCTTCCTGGCGAACTTCGCCGTGGTCATTGGCAAAAGGCTCGCGCGTTTTGCGGAAAAAATTTAGCCGGTCAATGAAATGACTCATGGTCGATCTCCCTGGCGCCAAAAAGAAAGCAATGCCTAAACAGGCGTCTTGGAAATCGATTCTGAGCGATTAAAACGGCAATATCTGCCAGGTTACCTCCATATAACCCCACCCTACCTCTTAAGGGATACGCGGCTAAAGACCACAGGCGACGACGTTTCATTCATGGCAGTAAATCAGACAAGATAGCGATGAAACTCCGTATAATCCCCCAGCGAAACAGGTGTATTTTTGTTCACAAGAAGCTGTTTTAATCCAGAGATAAACTTATGATTGAGCACTATTTTGCGGTTAAGCATCTTCATATGACGGCCGCCTATGCGAGCCTCGTCTTCTTTATAGTACGTGCTTATTGGTCAGTGACTGAGCGACCGATTCTTAAAGCGCGCTGGGTCAAGATACTCCCTCATATCATCGATACGGCGCTCCTGACCTTCGGCGTGCTATTGGCCATCATGCTGAGCTTCTGGCCACTTCCGCCATGGCTCAGCGCCAAAATCACCGCGCTGATTGTTTATATTCTGCTCGGCACAATGGCGATTAAACGCGGTAAAACGCCAGCCATTCGGGCCGGTACCGCCGTGGCAGCGGTGCTTGTATTTATCTATATACTGGGCGTTGCGATGCATCGGACTCCGCTTTCATGGCTAAGCTGATGAGGTTACCTATAAGAAGTGACGCCATTAGCGCGCATTACTCACTAGGCGGGAATAACATACCGGCGTGAAGTTGGTAGAGGTCTGGCTGATGCGCTTCAGCAATTCGGGTGACGCGTTCGATTCCCTCCTCCAACAAGTGCACCTCTATTTGGCGGCGGTCTTCACGTCCTTGACGGCGCTCAACGAGTGATAGCTGCTCACAGCGATCGACCAATGCCACAGTGCCGTGATGCTTGGCTTGCAGCCGCTCGGCAAGCTCACCTACCGTTGCCCAATCACGCTCAGCAAAACCGCGTAAGTGCAGCAACAGCTGGTATTGCAACGCGGTGAGCCCATGCTTGCGGCAGATATCTTCGCTGCGACGTAAAAAACAGCGTAACTGATAGCGAAACTGAGATAGACGCTCGAAATCTTCCTTATCAAGCTCACCTTTTTGCACTGCTGTTTTTTCTGCCATGGATGCTCCTTAACGTGCTCGTGACGACTTTCCCCCGCTTGACAATACCGAAGACGTCCTCTAAAAACAAAATATCATTATATGATATATAGCCGTTTAATTTTAAGACACCAAGAGGTAGTTGAGATGAATGTACTTACATTTTTCAAAATGCCCTTTAGTCATCGCGCTGGTTGGCAAGCGCTTAAATCGAACTCGCCTTCCATTCCGACGTTAGCGTGGTGTGTGGTTCTTCCCATGTCGTTATTGCCCCCTTTAATGCTCTATTATGCAGGAACGCATTATGGCGATACCTTTATGACCGGTTTTGCTGAAAGGGAGTGGCGATTTATTACGACAATTCTTTTTTTGGCCGAGCTACTGACTTTTTTTATAATGGGCTGGGTTATTCACGCAGTCGTCAATGGTGTCGAGCAGCTTTCAATTAGCTATAAAAATGCCTATTTACTTGCCACACTCGCTCCTCTTCCCTTATGGATATCAGCCCTTGCGCTATGGGTGCCCTCGTTATTTTTCAATGTGATCGTCGGATTGGCGGCTCTAGGCGTTTCATGCAGTCTGATTTATCACGGCTTGCAAGCGCTCTGCACTCGTAACGAGCTGGATGTTGCCACTATATCAGCCACTTATACTATTATGTCAGCCGGTATTCTTGGATGGGGTGTTTTGCTCGCGGTTGTTTGGGCTTACTAAACGCCGTTGAACACCATGGTAGTTCTAGCGCATTTTCAATGTGCGAAGACGTCGCTTGTGAGCACTAAAAATAACGCTCATCAGAAATACTCGAATCTAAAAAATCACACGGCCTCACATTTGTTTAGGTTTTACGTGATAGGCCTCTTAACCAGCCATTATATTGACGAGAGACAAAGAAGATTACATGATTCACCAAGATACGGTGTATCTGCTTCTCATATCTTTCGATAAGTAATATAGTCATTTATCGTTAGCCATGCCGTCGGCTTCAGCAGCTTTTACTTATCCTTTTAAGACCTCTCCTTTTTTAAATCCATGGGAGTCGCATGAATCTCTTACGCCACTCTCTTGTAGCTCGTATTACTGCTTACCTCTTGGCCATCACGGGGATGACCGTTCTCAGCATCGGCTTCACCATGATGATTGCCCAAAATAGCCAAGGCGATGCAGCGGCGATTAATGTCGCGGGCTCATTACGCTTGAACAGCGCGCAGCTTTCTGAAGCCTTAGGCCCATTGACCCAAACGCAAAACGGGTCTCAACAAAACGTTAACCGACTGACTGATCAGCTTACCGGGAAACTGGAAGGCCCAGTACTCGCCGTTGGGTATCACTACACCCATGATGAGGTGCTTCAAGAGCAGCTTGCTGGGCTAAAAGCGCTGTGGCATAACACCTTAATCCCCCTGCTTGATGATGCTATTCACGGTAGTAGCAACGATATAGCACAAGCCAGAGTAGCGCTGAATAATCTTATTCATCATATTGACCAGTATGTCTCGACACTTGAAAGCAGCACTAAATCCAAGATGCATTTACTGGGTTCTCTGCAGCTGCTTTTTTTCCTTTTGATTGGTGTGCTGCTTTTCATTGCGCTCTACGATATTCGGCATAATCTGGTGACGCCGCTTCGCCAGCTTAGAGTTCTGAGCCGCGAAGCGGGCCATGGCAACTTTCAATATCGCTCTAATTTTTCCAGCCACGATGAGCTAGGCCAGCTTGGGCGCGCTTTTGATCAGATGGCAGCAAGGCTGGATACGCGTTACCAGGCGTTGGAAGCGCGTGTATCTCACAAGCAGGCAGAGCTTAAACGCCACAATCGCGCCCTCCAGATCATTCACAATGGAAGCCGTACGCTTTATGGGGGCGGCAATGACCTTTGCGCCAGCACGGCACCTATCTTACGCGAGCTTGAGGACCTACTGGATATCGGCCCTATCGTGCTTTCGCTGCGTAGCGAGCATGACGATACAGATATGGCAATTTTGGCAACCCACTCATCCGAGCGGCCTCTCTATTGTCGAGACTTAAACTGCCTTGCCTGCCTGGAGCCGCAACGAGGCAATGCAGTTGCTCGCAATGCCGAAGCGATCGTGCTGCCCGTTGCGGTTGGCGAGGAGATTCTTGGCTCCCTTACCGTGGGCTACTCTGCGCCCATCAACGCATCGAAGCAGCAGCTACTCAATACGCTTACCGACAACCTGGCCACGGCTATCTTTTTGCAGAAGCGTATTGAAGAAGAGCAACAACTTTCTCTTGTCAACGAGCGCACGATTATTGCCCGTGAGCTTCACGATTCACTCGCGCAGTCGCTGTCTTATTTAAAAATGCAGGTAACACGCCTGGAGCGCATGCAGGAGAAACAGTTTTCTGCTGAGCAACAACGTGGCGTAACCAGCGATTTACGTGAAGGGCTGAATAGTGCCTATCGCCAGCTCCGTGAGCTATTAAGCACGTTCCGGCTTAGTTTGGATACGCCAGGCCTTCAGCCCGCACTACAGCAAACCATCAAAGAGTTTAGCCAGCGGCTTGGGTTCCCGGTCGAGCTAACCTACCGCCTGCCGCCTCACTTACTTAGCGCAAGTGAAGAAATACACCTGCTGCAAATCACTCGTGAAGCACTCGCCAATACACATAAGCATGCCAAAGCTCACTGGGCACACGTTAGCCTGGTATTTGATCAGGCAGCACTGCACTTGGCGATTGAAGATGACGGTATAGGACTACAGGATGATCAGTCCCCCCCCATGCACTACGGATTAGTGATCATGCGTGACCGAGCCAATAACATTAATGCCGACCTTCATTTCAATAATCGACCAGAAGGAGGCACAGGCGTTTATCTGTGCTTTACCCCGTTGACCGAACGTCTTATCAAGGAAGGAAGTACTTGAATATGGCTAGCGAAATTTACGACGAGCCCGCCACACTTATCGTAATTGATGATCATCCATTGCTACGACGAGGCGTACGTCAATTACTGGAAATGGAAGATGATCTGGCATTGGTATTTGAAACAGGAAGCCCCCGTGAAGGCATCCATCAAGCCATCACGCTTGATCCAGACATGGTGCTGCTGGATCTCAATATGCCCGAGATGGATGGCTTGGAAACACTTAAACATTTGCGCGAAGAAGGTTATGCAGGCCGCGTCATTATGTATACCGTGTCAGATCAGGAAGACGACGTTGTCGATGCGCTGCGTGGCGGGGCCGATGGCTACTTGTTAAAGGACATGGAGCCAGAGGATATGATTCATCAACTGCGCCAGGCTGCCAAAGGCCGCATGGCCATTAGCGAAAATTTAACAGCGCTACTTGCCCAAGCATTGCGCAACCAGCGTTCACTCCCTGCGAAACCGTCTATTAATGCGCTTACTCAGCGCGAAAAAGAGATTCTTGCCGAATTAGCCGCAGGCATGTCGAACAAGCTCATTGCTCGCAAGCTTGATATTACCGAAGGCACCGTCAAGGTACATGTTAAGCACCTGCTCAAAAAGCTAAGCCTGCGCTCCCGCGTTGAAGCGGCTGTTTGGGCCGTACAAGAAGGCCTCAATAAGTAGCTGAAAGCCTGCCATGAGTGGATACCCCTTAAAATCCAACTTCCACTTATTGCCATTTATTACACCACCTAGCGCACCATTAAAACTTTTAAAAACAGTACATTAGATACTCAGCATACATACCTCGTAAGAGGTACTTGAGAGTTCCCATCCATTGACCTGCCTCATTCCCCCTCTGCTTGCTAGCGCGTATCTTTCGTATAAGCAGTGCTATGCGGCACTTTTCTACAAGGGGGTACATGATGGCCAGAAAAAATGCTGACATTGAACGCTGGGATGTCGAAGACTCCGGCTTCTGGGAAAACGAAGGAAAGCACATTGCAAACCGCAATTTATGGATTTCTATTCCGAGCCTTCTGGTAGGCTTTGCGGTATGGATGATGTGGGGCATGATCGCCACCCAGATGCAAAACCTGGGCTTTCCTTTCACTACTGACCAGCTCTTTACCCTTACCGCTACTGCGGGGCTGGCGGGCGCAACATTACGTATCCCTGCGGCATTTATGCTTAGTTTAGCGGGGGGACGTAATACGGTTTTTCTCACCACAGCATTGCTGATCATACCCGCAGCAGGCACTGGGTTCGCGCTTATGAATCCGAACACGCCTTTCTGGATTTTTCAGGCACTGGCCCTGTTATCAGGTATTGGCGGAGGAAACTTTGCCTGTTCCATGAGTAATATTTCGAGCTTCTATCCCAAAAAACAGCAAGGCTACGCACTGGGAATGAACGCAGGGCTTGGCAATTTTGGTGTCACCACCATGCAAATCCTTGTTCCCCTGGTGATGACTGTCGGCCTTTTTGGTGTTCTTGCGGGCGGCCCCATGGAGCTTCAAAACACAAGCGGAACCTTGATTGGCCGCATTGAGGCGGGCACCCTTACCTGGATACAGAATGCGGCGTTTATCTGGGTGCTCTTTCTCATCCCTTTGGCCTTTGCTGGCTGGTTTGGTATGAATAACTTGCGCCCTATTAGCCCCGACCCAGGCACACCGCTACAGGCATTTGGCAAAATACTGGGGCTTTATGGTGTAGGTATTATTGCGACGTTCCTTGGCCTTGTGGCGCTGTCTTGGCTAAATATGTGGCTGGCTCTGCCCTGCACCGTCATTGTCACTCTGATCATGCTGCGCCTTATACCTGGCGAACAAATTAAACCTAATATCCAAAAGCAGTTTACGATTTTCCGTGATAAACACACGTGGGCAATGACGCTACTTTACATCGTCACCTTTGGCTCATTTATTGGCTTTTCAGCGGCTCTTCCCCTTTCAATCACGATTATATTCGGCAATATGGCCGAAATAGCTGCCGATGGAAGCATTAATCGAATCGCCAACCCGGATGCGCCCAGCGCGCTTACGTGGTCATGGATAGGCCCTTTTATAGGTGCGCTGGTACGCCCTATCGGTGGCTGGGTAGCCGATAAATTCGGTGGCTCACTGGTCACACAAATCATCACGGTGGTAATGGTCTTTGCATCAGCCGGGGCAGGTTACGTCATGATGCTGGCGTACAACGCCACCGATCCTAACCAATACTTCTGGTTATTCATGCTGCTGTTTATGGTGCTTTTCACCGCCAGCGGCATCGGCAACGGCTCTACATTTCGCAGTATTGGCTTTATTTTTGACGCGCAGAAAAAAGGTCCGGTACTGGGTTGGACAGCGGCTATTGCTGGTTACGGCTCGTTTATTGCTCCCGTTGTGCTGGGGGATCAAATTCGTGCAGGCTCGCCTGAAGTAGCCATGTATGGTTTTGCCGTTTTTTACCTGGTTTGCCTACTGATCAACTGGTGGTTCTACCTGCGCAAAAATGCCTATGTGCGTAATCCATAGTGATTTGATGCCAATTAAATTGAGGACCTGGATATCAATGCTATCTATCCTATTGACGCGAAAACTCAGGGGGCGCCATGGCTACCCATCGTTTTAAGCAGAATGCGGTACTCATTGCCAACACCTTTGCGTTCACCATGTGCTTTATGGTCTGGACCATGTTTGGTGAAATTGGCGTTCCTATTGCCGAGGAGTTAGCACTTAACGGAACGCAGTTTGGCATTTTAACGGCCATTCCCATTCTTACCGGTGCTCTCGCCCGCTTGCCCTTGGGCTCAATGACAGACCGTTACGGCGGGCGTCCGGTTTTCTTTATTGTGCTTTTGGTTATTGTGCCCGCTATCTGGCTGGTGCAGTTCGCCACCGCTTATTGGCAGTTATTAATACTAGGCGCTTTTATTGGCCTATCCGGGGGGGCTTTTTCGGTTGGTATCACTTATACGGCAAAGTGGTTTGAAAAAGATCGCCAAGGCTTGGCAATGGGGGTATTTGGAGCGGGCAATGCGGGTGCCGCGGTTACCAAATACATAGCCCCTACCGTTATCGTTATGCTTGGCTGGCAAGCGGTACCCAATCTGTATGCGATTATCATGCTCGCAACTGCCGCTTTCTTTTGGTTCTTCTCGTTTACTGACCCGAGCCATCGCAATACACAACGTAGCTCCTTGCGTGAGCAGCTCAACGTTATCAACGACCCAAAAGTCTGGAAGTATTGTCAATACTACTCGGTAGTGTTCGGCGGCTATGTCGGCGTCTCACTATGGCTTACCCGTTACTACATGAATGAATATGGCTTTGGCATTCAATTAGCTGCCGTGATTGCCACTATTTTCGTGTTGCCTTCCGGCATTATTCGCGCATTCGGCGGTTGGTTATCGGATCGTTTCGGCGCCCACACTGTAACCTGGACATGCTTATGGGCGAGTTTAATTGCGCTCTTTATCATGTCCTATCCAGAGACCTACTATAGCGTTCAAGGCGCTGCCAATGGGGCTCGCGTGGAGTTTGGGTTTGGCATTCCCGTGTGGCTTTTCACTACCGCGCTATTTGTAGTGGGCATTGCGTGGGGAATTGGTAAAGCCTCCGTCTTTAAGTATCTTGCCAATGACTACCAGGAAAACCTTGGTTTGGTGTCCGGCATTGTCGGCCTTGCAGGCGGCCTGGGAGGTTTTCTACTGCCTATCATGTTTGGCGCCCTCGTCGACCTGACAGGCATCGCCACCACCGTATGGATGCTGTGCTTCGCGGTAACACTTATTTCGATTATCTGGATGTGGTGGACAGAAAGACGTGTAAAAACGTTTACAAAAGAGACGGAAGATTAAGCAAATCATATTTCCCCCTCTTCTGAAAGCCGTTGCTTACCGTTTGAAGTAGCGGTCTTTAGTAATTTGCCATGATGGAGTGTTGTCTACCACAGTGATCAGCGAGAATTGTAGTGGTTCAATAAAACCGGACACCAACGTAGGTGGTAATATTGCCACCATAAGCGAGGTGTCTGATGACCAGGAAACGACGTACTTTTTCGCCTGAATTTAAGCAGGAAGCTGCCAGCCTGGTACTAGATCAAGGGTACAGCTATCCCCAAGCTTGTACCTCGTTGGGTGTCGGAGAAAGCGCCCTGCGACGCTGGGTTCACCAGCTTGCGGACGAGCGTCAAGGGGTAACGCCTAAGGGTAAAGCGTTAACCCCAGAACAGCAGCGTATTCAGGAGCTTGAGGCTCGCTGCAAACGCCTTGAGATGGAAAAAACCATCCTAAAAAAGGCTACTGCTCTCTTGATGTCGGACGACATGAATCGTACGCGCTGATAGACCAGTTGAGTGAGCAAATGCCTGTTGAAATGGTCTGTAACGCGTTTGATATTAGCCGCTCCAGTTACTACGAGTACCGCCAGCGGCGGGACCGCGTGAATGTTGAGCGTTTGGCCTTAAAGGCTCAGGTAAACCGCCTTTTCAAAAAGAGTCGCAGCTCAGCTGGCAGCCGCTCGATCAAGGGTTTGCTCAACGAAGAAGGCGTCACCATTGGTCGTTTCAAGGTTCGGCGTTTGATGAGCGAAATGGGGTTAATCTGTAAGCAGCCGGGCCCTCATGCTTACAAGCAGGCGCCCGTTGAGCGACCTGATATTGCGAACCATCTTGACCGCAAATTTACACCAGACCAGCCCAATCAGGTCTGGTGTGGTGACATCACCTATATCTGGAGTGGCCAGCGTTGGAGCTACCTGGCCGTTGTGTTGGATCTTTATGCTCGTCGTGTTGTTGGCTGGGCCATGTCGTCCAGTCCGGATGCAGGTCTTGTTGTGAAAGCGCTGGATCATGCCTGGGAACAACGTGGTCAGCCAAAGAGCGTCATGTTCCATTCCGATCAGGGTAGTCAGTATGCCAGCCGCAAGTTCCGCCAAAGACTTTGGCGCTATCGAATGAAACAAAGCATGAGCCGACGTGGCAACTGCTGGGACAACTCGCCGATGGAAAGGTTGTTCCGGAGCCTGAAATCGGAGTGGATACCGGCTTTGGGATATCGAAATCTACCTGAGGCCAAGAAAGACGTTAGTGGCTACCTGATGGGTTACTACAACCAGCAGCGCCCTCACTCATTTAACGATGGTATGCCTCCCGTTGTGGCTGAGGAAAATCTTAAATTACTGTCCGGTATTAGTTGACCACTACAATTATATGCTGCTTATCTGCCGGTTCTTGGCGTGGTTTCAGCCACTCACTGCATCGCCAACCTGGTCCTTGGCTTGGGTCAGGTTGTTTTTGATTATCTTGATGGCACTTCCAACACTTAAAAGGAGTATACCATGGCGCGTTTTGACAACAGAATTGGTCTTATTACTGGGTCTGCCAGCGGCATCGGCAAGGAAATTGCCATTCGTTTTGCTGCCGAGGGTGGTACTCCTATCATCGCTGATCTCAACCTGGATGCCGCCAAGGCCACTGCCGAAGAGATCAAGGCCTCGGGCGCCGATGCGTTTGCGGTGGCAATGAACGTCACCGACGAAGCGCAAGTCGAAAAGGCGGTCAATGAGGTCATTGCCAAGTACGGCAAGATTGACGTCCTGGTCAGTAACGCAGGTATCCAGACCGTGCATCCGCTGGTCGACTTTCCGTTTGAGGACTGGAAAAAGCTGCTGTCCATTCATCTTGACGGCGCATTCCTTACTACGCGAGCCTGTTTAAAGCACATGTACGCCGCCAATTATGGCCGTGTAATTTATATGGGCTCGGTCCACTCCAAAGAGGCCTCTAAGCTCAAGGCGCCCTATGTCACCGCCAAGCATGGCCTGATCGGCCTTAGCAAGGTGCTGGCCAAGGAAGGAGCAGAGTACAACGTGACGTCCAACGTGGTATGTCCAGGTTTTGTGCGCACACCCTTGGTAGACAAACAGATCCCTGAGCAAGCAAAAGAGCTGGGTATCACTGAAGAGGAAGTGATCAAGAACGTCATGCTTAAAGACACCGTGGATGGGCAATTCACTACCACTGACGATGTGGCCGATGCCGTACTGTTCTTTGCGGGCGCCGAGAGCAATGTGATGACCGGTCAGTCGTTGGTAGTAAGCCACGGCTGGTTTATGCAGTAACTGCTAGTCTGCTGAAAGCGGCTTGGTGGCTGAGGCCAGGTGGGTAAGAGAGTAAAAAGCTGTGCCAATCATGCTACAAGAATGCGCCAAAGCCACCGCGCTTGCACATTCTGGACACAATGAAAGACCGGTGCATTCTATAGAGGAGGTATTGGGACAAAAATGCAGAGCTTAGAATCGAAAAAAGCCTCTGAAGAATCAGGGGCTTTTCGAGATAAGTGGCGGAGGGACAGGGGCTTTCTGATAAATCACATAACTAATTGTTTTATATATAATATAAGAAGGTATTTAACCTTTTGGTTAGAACTATTGGTTAGAAATTGACTATTTTTTGAGCTAAAATATCCTGACTCAATCAGGGAATCATGAAATGGCTGACCATCTAGTTCAGAAAAACGGAATGTATCACGTAAGGCTTGACATACCCGAAGATGTAAGGAAAGCCTTCGGTGGTCGCAAAGCATTGACGAAGACCTTAAAAACTGGGAGCAAGAGAGAAGCCAACGAGAGAAAGTTGCCAATTCTCCATGCATGGCGGAAGCAGATTCGAAATGCCCGCCAAGGTCAGCCCTTGGCCGAAGCCGAGCGGAGCCAGTGGCCGAAAGCTCAGCAGAAGTACAGCACAAAGCTACCTTTCACTCCTAAACAACTTGAAAAGTTTGAGAAATATCAGAAGGAAATCAAGGAAATATCAACAAAGACCATCGATACTCAAATATCCAAAATTAAACAAATGGATGCTTATTTTAAAGAGAATGGCGACGACCTGACGTTTGGAGCAGTCCATAGGTTCTTAGAAACCCTGGAAGTCACCCCGAAAACAAAGAAGCAATATCTCTATGCTGGAAATAGTTTCCACAAATGGATGTATAAGTATAGTCGTGAGTATCGCACGAAATACAAGCAGAAGTCCCCGCCCTTTGAAGGTCACGACCTGCCATCTATCAAGAAAGGCAAGAAGAAAGAAGAAAAGCGACTCCCCTTTCCTATTGAAGATCTGCCCAAGCTTCACAGCGAAGCAGTAGCAAAAGGAAAGCTAGCACTTGCCGATATGATAAAGATAGCAAGCTATACTGGATGCCGTATTGAAGAAATATGCAAGCTTAAAAATGAGCATATCATCGAAGAAAAAGGTATAAAGTGCCTTTTCATTGAAGAAGGCAAAAATGATTCCAGCATCAGAAAAATACCAATTCATCCTAAAATCAAAAGGTTGATTGATGAGCTGGCGACCAAATCCAGCGACGGCTACTTAATAAAGAGTTCTGGCGGTAATAAGTATGGCATTCGCTCAGACTCCCACAGTAAGGCTTTTGGGAGGCTTAAAACGGGAATGGGCTATGATGCCCGCTATGTCTTCCATAGCATCAGGAAGACGGTCATAACAGCTTTACAGCACATTGATACCCCACCGCTTATCATAGCCTCCATAGTCGGTCATGAAACCGGAACCGTGACGTTTGATATTTACAGTGAAGGAGCAAGTGCTGAACAGATGTTTAAATCTCTAAAAAAGTTAAACATTCCACCCTTCAATACCTAGGTGGCGAAGCCACCGCATAGGATTAAAAACAAAATAATGCCGAAGGCTTAACGTCGTTTTCAACAAAAAATTGAGCTATTGAGTAGACCAGCAGAAAGAAGCAAAGATTTTATGTCATATATAAAGCACTTTTGCTTTATAAAAAAAATCATGGTTGAGTATTTGCTCAACTATAGTTGACCATAAGCTCAACTCTTTGAGTATATGGTCAACTTTTATGCCAAAGATTGAATATCTCTAGCTTTATTTGAAAGAAACCCCACCTTTCATCAGTGGATTATCGCTCTATCAAAATATTTTACCTTAGCCCAAACACTTCTACGTAAACTTGTCCATCCTCCGTATGCTGAGCAGTATAATCGATATTCACGCTTTCATTGTTTCGCCCTTGCAGAGATGCCCCACAAGAAATCTGACCAGTATCTTCATTTCTAGAATTAAGTCTTATATTGGCTAGGTTAAAAGCTGAAACAGTAGCCTCAGTTTCTGACACAACTCTGGCT
>NZ_JBQSVC010000024.1:0-58328 GCF_052376035.1 Halomonas sp. AOP7-E1-9 | reverse complement strand
GGCATAACCTCAATGAACGCGCCAGCGCGTTCATTGAGGTTATCTAGCCGACCACACCAAATCTACCTCATTGATTTTATTGCTAGCAAAGAAAATTTTGGCTGCTTATCCAAAATTCGCATGACCGCTCGTTTTGCTCTATTCAATCATACTTTATTGGTAAATTTTGCTTAGGTCACGTGGAAATTTGATGGCCATATGCAGCCATAGGATTTGCTGGGGCTTTGATCCAAGTAGCGTGATCATCGCGCTTAAGCGGGCTCCCACAAAACCGGGTGGGGTCTGGTGTGGTGGCTTATCCTGGGCAGCTACGCTGCCTTCGCGGGTGCCTTATTGGCTCGTACCTCGCCAAACGTTACGCCACGCTACTTGTGATGATTCTTGGGGCGGGGCCTTTCGCGCGCTGAAGCGGGCTCCCACAAAACCAACCTTTAGCAGCCCCAACAAAGAGGGCTGCAGGCCAAGTCGGCCTGCAAAGTGGTGGCTTGCGTTAGGCTTTGAGCACGTACTTGAGGGTTTCAACGACCTGCTCGGTGGTGGTGCTCCAGGCCTGCGCACCGGCGTCCACTTCTTTCAGCGGGTGAACAATATCCTCAGAGTGCAGTGTGATGTAGGGCTTGGCGAGTGCGGAGCAGTAGCCCGCATCAAACGCAGCGTTCCACTGCTTATACTTATCGCCGAAGCGTACCACGACTAAATCGCTTTGCTCGATCAGCGTGCGGGTGCAAGCGGAAATAGCACGCGTTTAGAATCGCTCTTAAACGCTTTGTTATTTTATTTTAATCCAAGGTTAATCTTCGCAGAACCTGAATAAATAACCGTCGGGCACCTGAACAATAAATTGCTTTTGCGTTACGAACTCATTGCCAACTTGGTAATTTTTTGACTCTAAAGCAAGGTAAATTGAATCTGGAGACTTAACAATAACTTCTGAATAGAGTTTATCAATATTTAAAACATCCCATTGAAAGTTAATACCACGACCAAAAGGGGTATTAAGCTCACCTGTTATCCACTTTCGACTATCGCCTGACAATCCTTCCAGCATTAAATCAACACCATCGCGAGAAAGGTACGCAAAGTGTTCATCTGGCCGCTCGTACTTGATTGTAAAACCCAAGACTTGGGTGAAATAAGACATGCTTTCAGCAATATCTGTACAATAAATCTCCGGAACTACTTTAAAACTCATATATTTCCATATTCATATAGCGGTGATTATTTTCTATATAACAGTTGGTTATTATTCATCACGCCTATTATTCAAATGCAAAATGGGCTTAATCTTTTCAACCATACTTTATTCAAAGTATATCTTCAGCCACGTGTAGGTTTGATGACACTCATTAACGATACATCGTGAAGAAGATTTCGATGTGGGTTGTTCAGCACTTCAGGAGAGTTGCCGTTTGGTGTGAGGAAAAGCCGTGACGCCACCAGGACTGCTGAAGCTGCCCTGCGCGGGTGCCTTATTGGCTCGTGGCTCGCCAAACGTTACGCCACGCTACTTGTGATGATTCTTGGGGCGGGTCTTTCGCGCGCTGAAGCGATCTCCCACAAAAACCAGCCTTTAGCAGCCCCAAGAAAGAGGGCTGCAGGCCAGGCTTGGCCTGCAGGGGAGTGGCATGCGTTAATCTTTCAGCACGTACTTGAGGGTTTCAACGACCTGCTCGGTGGTGGTGCACCAGGCTTGTGCACCGGCATCCACTTCCTTCAGCGGATGAACGATATCCTCAGAGTGCAAAGTGATATAGGGCTTGGCGAGTGCGGCGCAGTAGCCTGCATCAAACGCGGCATTCCACTGCTTGTACTTGTCGCCGAAGCGCACGACGACCAGATCAGACTGTTCGATCAGTGTGCGGGTGCGGATGGCGTTGACCTTGGAAGACTGGTGGTCACGCCAGAATTGGTTGCTCTGCTCACCCAAGTGGTCGCCTGCGGCGTCACTGGCGTCGTGTTCGGTTACGGGGGCAGTAAAGACGATGTCCAGGCCTGCGGCTTCTGCGCCGCGCTGAATCTCGTCGCGCCAGTCGGTGTGGATCTCGCCGGAAAGGTAGACGTAAAAGCTCATGGTCATTCCTCAAAGGTTAGTTGGTCAGTAGCGCTATTTTATGGAAAATCATTCCATATTAATACCAGCACTATAGCAGAGGCTGTCTGGCCAGCAGATAAATATCCATAATCCAGCCGTGAATTTCACGCAGCGCGCCACGGCGCTCAACAACCTCGTCGCTTACTTCGCTTAACGGGCCTTTGATCAGGCACTGCTTATCCATGCCCAGGTACGCGCCCCACCAAATGTAAGTATCAGCTTGTGGCAGCGTGGTAAACGCCCCGCCGCTGTCGAGCATCACGGCCACCGTAGCGGCATCGCTGGGCCAGCCGCGTTCACGCAGGCGGCGGCCGGTGGTGATCTGGATGGGTTCGGCGAGCGCGTTAAGCGGGATTTTATGCTCGGCGGTGAGCACTTGCAGGCTGGTGATGCCGGGTACTACCTTGACCTCAACCGCACGGCCGCTATCCGTCAGGCGCTTGGCGATGCGCAGGCTGCTGTCGTAAAGCGAGGGGTCGCCCCATACCAGCATGCCGACGTGGCCACCGTTTGGCAGGTGCTTATCCATCATTTCTGCCCATACGTTGGCAATGGCGTTATGCCACTCGTCTACTGCGCTTAGGTACTGGCGTTCGCCGTCGCGGGTGGGTAAATCGAACTCAACGATGCGGGTATTGGCCGCTTCATCAAGCAGCTGGCCACAGAGTACGCGGCGCAGGTCGATAAGGTCTGATTTCGCTTCGCCCTTGCGCGGCAGCAGAATCACTTCGGCCTCGTTGAGGGCGCGAACCGCCGCGAGCGTTACGTGGTCGACGTTGCCGGTGCCAATGCCGATCAGCGAGAGCGTGATCATGCGCTGCCCTCTTCATCGCTGCTGGCAAACGGCGAATCGGCGGACTGCGGGCGAAAGCGCCGGTCGTAGCCTATCGCGTACAGGCTGCTTTCATGGAAGTCGTCGGATTCGAGTACCGGCCCTACCAGAATCAGCGCCGTGCGCTGGAGTGTGTGGTCGATTAAGGATTCCACCGTCGATAAGCGCCCGCGCACCACGTGCTCATCCGTCCAGCTGGCTCGCCATACAATCGCTACCGGGCACTCTTCACCGTAATGGGGCGTCAGGCTTTCCACCACCTGGGCCAGATTGTGAATGGAGAGGTGAATGGCAAGCGTGGCGCCCGTGCGAGCGAAGTTGGCCAGCGTCTCGTTTTCCGGCATTGCGCTTGCCCGGCCCGGGGTGCGGGTCAGCACCACGGATTGCGCTACGCCGGGAAGCGTTAGTTCCTGGCCGAGCGTTGCCGCCGCCGCCGCAAAGGAAGGCACGCCGGGGGTGACGCTGTAGGGAATATCAAGCTCGCGCAGGCGGCGCAGCTGTTCGCCCATCGCGGACCACACTGATAAATCACCCGAGTGCAGCCGGGCGATATCCTGGCCTGCGGCGTGGGCGGTTTGAATTTCCTGGATAATCTCATCGAGTGACAGCGGCGCGGTGTTGATGATGCGGGCGCCTTCTGGGCAGTGCCCAAGAATTTGCTCGGGCACCAGTGAACCCGCATACAGGCACACCGGGCAGGCGGCAATTAAATCGCGCCCGCGCAGCGTCAATAAATCCGGCGCGCCGGGGCCTGCGCCAATAAAATGAACCGTCATAATCCAACTCCTTGCGCCGCTGTGGTGGCCACCGCGGCCGTGGCCTTTCTATCGTTTGAAACTGTGCGTGGGCCTAAAAGCCGCGCCCCGCTGCCTGCGGCCAGAAGCGCTACGGCCTCCGCCACGCTGCCGGTGCCTTTTTCGCGCAGGCTGTAGGCGGAATGGGTCAGCGTGGTAACGCTGACCAACTCTGCATCCGCCACGCTTATTACCGAAATGTTGCGGGCGCTGCCCAGCGCTTCAACCAGTGGCAGCATACTGTGCGTTGCCGCCAACTGGTCGACAGGGCCGTACTCAGCAATCAGTTGATCCAGCGCCTGTTCCAGTGATTCAAGCGTTGCCTGCTGGCGAAAGCCGAACCCTGCGACTTTCAGCGCCTGCTTAGTCACTGTTTGCTTGATCATCGAACGCCACGCCACTGCACAATCGGGTAGCTGGCTCTCCAGCCCCGGCGGGTGCCCATGGGTGCGGCGTGGGCAAGCTCCAGTCGTAGCAGCTCGCCACCCGCCTGTTGCTGCCAGTGCGCCAGCAACGCTTCGGATTCCAGCGTGACCGCATTGGCTACTACCCGCGTGCCGTTGGGCAACACCTGCCATAAAGCGTCCAGCAGCGCCAGGGAAAGCCCGCCGCCGATAAACACCGCATCGGGCAGCGGCGCCTTCTCAAGCACCTCCGGTGCGCGGCCTTCGTTTACCTCCAGCCAGTCAACGCCGAGGCTTTCTGCATTACGCCGCGCCCGGGCGGCGCGCTCCGGATGCTGCTCAAAGCCGATGGCCTGATTATCCGGGTGGGCCAGCAGCCACTCAATGGCGATAGAGCCAGAGCCAGTGCCGATATCCCACAGCCGGTCGCCGGGCTGGGGGGCAAGTGCACAAAGCGTTAAGCTACGCACGGCTTGCTTGGTGATCTGCCCATCGTGCTCAAAAAAGCTATCGGCCAGGCCAGGCGTTAAGGGAATTGCGGGGCCGCTGCCCGCGACTTCGATGCCGACCGCCACCGGATGGGCGATATCGTCGGGTAACGTGTCGTCCATGCGCAGCGTGCGGATGCGCTCATCTTCACCGCCCAGAGCTTCCAGCACGTTTAGTTGGGAATCCCCAAAGCCGAATGTTTTCACCAGCGCGGCCAATTCAGCTACCGCGCTGCCATCGCGTAACAGCACTAGCAAGCGCTGACCGCTTTGCAGGTAGGGTCGAATGCGGGTAAGCGGTTTGGCGTGCAGGCCCAGGCAGGTGCAGCGCTCAAGCGGCCAGCCCAGCCGGGCCGCCGCCAAGCTAAAGGTCGAGGGCGATGGCACGGCGATCCATTCGCTGGCCTCCAAGTGGCGCGCCAGGCTAGTGCCTGCCCCAAACCAGAACGGGTCGCCGGAAACCAGCATGACTACCCGGCGGCCGCGCTCGTTGAGAAGTGCGGGGATGCCATCAAGAAACGGCACCGGCCACTCGCGAATATCCGCGTTTAACGGAGGAAGAAGCCGCAGATGGCGGCGGGCGCCGAACACGATTTCGGCACGTTCAAGCTGCTCACGGCTTGCCGCTGTCAGGCCCGCTGTGCCACTCTCCCCCCAACCTAACAGTGTGAGCCACGGAGCCTTGTTAACTAAAGCCATGATAAACGTCCTGATTCTTGGGGGTACGAGTGAAGCAAGCGCTTTGGCCAGCGCCGTTAGCCAGCGCGGTATCCCAGCCATGTTCAGCTATGCGGGCCGCGTTAACGCGCCTAAAGCGCAGCCGCTGCCCACCCGCGTGGGCGGTTTCGGCGGCGCCGACGGTTTGGCGGCTTTTATTACCCAACAGCGCATCACCCATATTATTGATGCAACCCACCCGTTTGCCACACAGATGAGCCATAACGTGTTGGCCGCCGCCCAGCAAACCGGCGTACCGGCGATTGCTCTGACCCGCCCCGCCTGGGCACCCACCACTCACGATAACTGGCAACACGTGGCAAGTGTCGAAGAGGCGGTTAGCGCCCTCGAAGGCCCGCCCCAGCGCGTGCTGCTTGCGATTGGCCGCATGCACCTGGCCGCGTTTGCTGTGCAGCCTCAACACCACTATGTGCTGCGTTTGGTCGACGAGCCAACCGCCCCGCCGCCGCTTGCCCACTTCACCACCACGGTGGATAGAGGCCCGTTCACGCTGGAGGGCGATTTAGCGCTACTCAAAACCCAACGTATCGAGCGCATCGTGTGCAAAAACGCTGGTGGCGAAGGTGCTGTTTCCAAACTTGGCGCCGCCCGCGCGCTCGGCGTGCCAGTTATCATGATTGACCGCCCGGCGCTGCCCGCTCGCCATGAAGTGCATAGCGTTGATGAGGTGCTTGCCTGGCTTAATGATCGCTCTTGATCAAAGCGCTGAACGCGGCGTATAAACCAACGGCTCACCATCTCGCTCAATTAACCGCGTCTGTTTTGAACCGACAATCACCAGTGTGCGCATATCGGCCATTTCCGGGGTGGCATCTTTTAAGGCCGTTACGCGGATTGACTCTTCCGGCGTGGAAACCGCGCGGGCGAAGATGATCAACCGTTCGGGTTCGCACGCCTCGCGCAACACCTCCAACGTGCGTTCAAACCCTACCGGGCGCGATTTTGAGCGCGGATTATAAAACGCCATCGCAAAATCGGCTTCAACGGCCAAACGCAGGCGCTTTTCGATCAGCGCCCAGGGCTTCAAATTGTCGGATAAATTGATGCAGCAGAAGTCGTGGCCCAGCGGCGCGCCCGCACGGGCGCTGGCCGCGAGCATAGCCGAAATACCCGGCAGCACCTGAATATCCAGTGCGCGCCACGCGGCATCGCCCGCTTCCAGCGCTTCAAACACCGCCGAGGCCATGGCAAAAACGCCGGGGTCGCCGGAGGAAACCACCACGACTCGGTGGCCTTCAAGCGCCAGCTGTAGGGCCTGCTCGGCGCGGCGAATCTCTTCGCGGTTATCCGAGCTGTGGCGCGTAAGCCCTTCCCGCGGTGCTACGCGGTTAACGTAAGGCACATAGCCGACAACGTCGGTGGCATCCAAAAGCGCGGCGGAGACTTCCGGGGTAATCATCGCCTCCGCACCTGGGCCCAGGCCGACAATTTTTAGCCAGCCGCTCATGGGCGCCTCCCGTTACCGTGAATCAGCACTATCGAGAAGTAAGGTACGCTCTCGCCAACGTCTACCAACGGCAGCACGCGCTGCTGCTCCATGGCAGCGTACTCAATCAACCACGCCTGGTCTTCCCGGCCCGCTTGTTTAAGCGCCCGGCGCAGCTTGTTTAGATTACGCCCAATCTTCATGACCACCAGTGCATCGGTGTCGGCGATATGTTTGGCGAGCATCTCTTCAGGCAGTGTACCCATCAGCACAGTCAGGATATCGTCGCCCCAAGTGATGGGCTGCGCGGTCGCCGTCCAGGCGGCGGACATACCGGTAATCCCCGGCACTACCGACACCGGCACCTGGTTGAGCAGGCGCGTATACAGGTGCATAAACGAGCCGTAGAAGAACGGGTCGCCTTCGCAGAGCACCACCACGTTGTCACCGGCGTTAGCTATCTCGATCAGTTGGGCCACGCATCGCGAATAGAACTGCGAGAGCAGCGCGTTGTACTGCGGGTCGTCGAAAGGAATCTCTGTGGTGACCGGGTACTCCATCGGCAACTCAATGATGCCGGGAGCTAACAGCCCTTCAACAATGCTGCGCGCATGGCCCTTGCGGCCCTTTTTACGAAAATAGGCAACATGCGTGGCGCCGCGAATCAGCCGGTCGGCGCGCACGCTCATCAAGTCCTGGCTGCCCGGCCCCAGGCCAACACCGTAAACCGTGCCCTGTGTGGATGCCTGAGTCATTCGACGCGATCCGCCATGGCGTTAATGGCCGCGACCGTCACCGCGCTTCCGCCCAAGCGGCCACGAACGATGCAGCTGGGAATGGCGGGCGTCGCCCATAGCGCTTCCTTGGATTCAGCGGCGCCTACAAAGCCTACCGGGCAGCCGATTACTGCCGCCGGGCGCGGGCAGCTCGGGTCTTCCAACATGTTCAAAAGATGAAACAGCGCGGTGGGTGCGTTACCAATCGCGACCACGGCGCCTGCCAGGTGCGGGCGCCATAGTTCAAGCGCTGCAGCCGAACGGGTGTTCGCCATTTCCTGGGCGAGGTGTGGTGTGCGCTCATCGTTCAGGGTGCAAATAATCTCGTTATTGGCTGGCAGCCGCTTGCGGGTGATGCCTTCAGAAACCATGCGTGCATCACAAAGAATTGGCGCGCCGCATTCGAGTGCTGAACGCGCTTTATTGACCGCGTCATTTTGAAAGTGAATATGCGCGGCCAACTCGACAAGCCCGGCGGCGTGAATCATGCGCACGGCAACGGTCTCTTCCTCAGCAGAAAAGCGCGCAAGGTCGGCCTCGCTGCGGATAATCGCGAAGGATTCCCGGTAAATCGCCGGGCCGCTTGTTTCATACGTATAGGGCACCCAAACTCTCCAAATATTCGACGACCTCAGTCTCGGTGAGGCCTATCTTAACGGGCGTGCTCTGGGCATCACCCTTAACAATAAGATTAAATCGGCCTGCCTGACCGACCAGGCACACGTCGGCCGATGAACGGCGGGCGCACCCCTTGGCGCAGCCGGATATATGAACGCTGTGTCTTTTAACGTCGGGCGCTACACGTTTAGCCAGCGGCTGGGTAGCAACGCTTGCCTGAGCGCAGTAAGGCGCGCCGGGGCAGGCATCCATCAATAAGCGCGTATCCTGGTTATCGCTGATTAAGCCTTCAACCGGCCCGCTTGCGCCCTTGACCCATAAACGTCTCCACGGCGTTACGCGTACATGACTCACCGCCGCGGGCGTTACGGACGCTCGCAATGCAGCAGCGGTTGCGCGCCCAAACGGCAGCCCGTAAACCATGCCCGCTTGATACTTGCCAAGCGCCAGTACCGCGCCCTGCGTTGCATTCACCATGGCACAAGCGCTCGCGGGGCGCATTTTAGCAGGTGACCACGCGGGAAGCGGCACTTTATGCCGCTGCATCCGCCCGGCGTCATTTCCGCCGCTTTCTACAAACCAGTGCGTCAGGCGTATTAAATGCTCAAAGGCCGCCTCAATAGAGCCCACCGGGGTACCGCAGGCATGGCCTTCGGCGCGCACTATCAGCCCGCCGTCGATTGCCCGCTCAACTCGAAAATCAGCGGCGGTATCTCCCAATACCGCTAATTCACCTGCATCAATCGCAATACCGACTTTGCTGGGCATCGCGGCCAGTTCGCTGCCTCTCGCCTGTAATAAGCAGGCAAGTTGATGCGTGTCATCGCCCGCCTGCCAGCCGGGCGCCAGCAGGCACTGGGGGTGCTGCTCAATGGTAGGGTCCGCGCTGACCAATTCGTGCGCGACCAAAAAATCCATTAGCGGCGGCCATGTGGCTTCCGTAACGCCGCGCAGCTGAATATTGGCTCGGCTGGTTAACTCAATCAGCCCGTTGCCATAGGTTTCCGCTGCGTCGCACAGCGCGAGTGCCTGCGCTTGGGAAAGCTGGCCAAGTGGCGGGCGCACGCGTACTAACCAACCGTCGCCAGTTTCCATGGGCCGCCAGGCGCTTGGGCACCAGCCTTTGATTAGCGGACTAGTGCTCATAAACTGGCAGTTTCCTGGGCTTCGTCCATTTCCAGCAGCAGGTCTTGCAGTGCATCGCCGTGCTCGCCGGGTTCCTGCCACATGCCGCGCTGGGCGGCTTCCAACAGTCGCTCGGCCATCTCTTCAAGCGCTGCCGGATTATGCTCACGTAAAAACTGCTGATTAGCCTCATCCAGCACCAGCGCTTCGCTCACCTGGGCGTACTGGTAATCCGCAACCAGGTCCGTGGTGGCGTCGTAAGCAAACAGGTAGTCGACCGTGGCGGCCATTTCAAACGCGCCCTTGTAGCCGTGTTCGCGCATGGCGTTGATCCACTTGGGGTTCAACACGCGCGAGCGAATGACCCGGGCAAGCTCCTCTTTGAGCGTACGAATTTTGGGTACGGCGGGGTTGGCGTGGTCGGCGTGATAAATCTCCGGCGCCTGACCGCTCAGCGCGCGCGTAGCGTTGGCCATGCCGCCCTGAAAGGCGTAGTAGCTGTTGGAATCGAGGATATCGTGCTCACGGTTATCCTGATTCTGCATTACCGCATCCAGCCCTTTAATCTGCTGCTCAAAGGCGCCGCGTGCAGCGGTGCCGGAATCCGCAAACTGCCCGTAAGCGTAGGCGCCGGTACCCAAATAGGCCTCAGCCAGGTCATCGGCATCGCCCCAACTACGGTTTTCAATCAGCCGGTTCAGGCCTGCGCCATACTCGCCGGGCTTGCTGCCAAAAATACGGTAGCTCGCTTCCTGTGCAGCCATTTCGGCACTTAACCCTTGGGCTTCAAGCGCGTGCTGGCGATCAAGCACGGCGGCGCGAATGGTGTTGCTATCCCCCGGCTCTGCATAGTTGGCAACCGCTTGCACGGCGGCATCAAACAGGCGAATCACATTGGGGAAGGCATCACGAAAGAATCCGGATACGCGCAGCGTGACATCTACCCGTGGGCGGTTAAGCAGCATTGAGGGGATCACTTCAAAATCGATCACCCGCTGAGAACCCAATGACCACTTGGGCCGCACGCCCATCAGCGCAAAGGCCTGGGCGATATCGTCGCCGCCGGTGCGCATGGTCGCGGTCCCCCAAATGGAGAGCCCCAAACGGCGCGGGTAGTCGCCGTGATCCTGCAGATAGCGTTCGACAAATGCCTGAGCGGACTTTTCACCCAGCGTCCAGGCGGCAGGCGATGGGATTGAGCGGTTATCCACGCTGAAAAAGTTGCGCCCAGTGGGCAGCGTATCCAACCGCCCTCGGCTGGGTGCACCACTCGGCCCGGCGGGTACGAAAATCCCCTCAAGCCCATCCAGCAGCGAGCCAATCTCCATCTTTACGCCCTGCTGCATGGCGGCCCACAGCTGCTCGCGGGCAAACGTAAGCTGTTCGGCCGTGGCAGGATACGTTTGGGCAAGCGCAGCCAAATTACCCTGGGCCAACACATAGTCGGCCACCAGCTCTTCACCGAGCAGCTCCAGCCGCTCGCGGGTATCGGCGCCGGTTCGCCATGCAGCCGTTAGTTTGCCTGCAAGCACGGCCGGTTTAGGGCCAAGCCAAGGCTCGCTGCCCGCCGCCAGCGGGTCGAAGTCCTCACCCAGCACCAAGTCAGCGGCCAGATTGTGCAGCAAACCGCGGCTTGCCACCGCTTCACCACGCGGCAGCCTTAGCAGTGCTACCAGCGTGGCCGCGCGTTTTTCCTCGGGCGGCAGCGTGCCCAGTATGTGCAGGCCGTGGCGAATCTGAGCTTCCTTGATATCGCACAGAAACGTGTCCAGCTCATTGAGAATTTCGCTGTCGCAGCTGCTATTCACCGCGTGGGCAAGTTCCTGATCGATGCCGGTTGCCCGCAAGTGGGCCAATATCTGTTCTCGAATCAGCGCTTCGCGACGCGGGTCCATATCCAGCGCCTGATAATACTCATCGGTAAGCGCTTCAAGCTCAGCCATGGGGCCGTAAAGTTCGGCGCGCGCCAGCGGCGGCATCAAGTGGTCGATAATTACCGCTTGGCTTCTGCGCTTGGCCTGAGCGCCTTCGCCGGGGTCATTAACAATAAACGGGTAGAAATGCGGCATCGGCCCGAGCGCAATATCCGGCCAGCATTCGGCGCTTAGCGCGGTGCTTTTACCCGGCAACCATTCCAGATTGCCGTGCTTGCCCACATGAATAACCGCCTCGACCTGATAGTGCTCGCGCAGCCAGAGATAAAACGCCAGGTAGCTATGCGGCGGCGCCAGCTCCATATCGTGGTAGGACTGGGTCAGGTCATCAATAAAGTCGCGCTCCGGCTGAATACCCACAAAGGTTTCGCCCAAGCGGATGCCTGAAATCATTAGCCGCCCCTGGCGGCATTTGGGGTCGTCTTGTGGCGCGCCCCAGCGGGTCCATATCGTTTTTTGAAGCGCGGCGGGCAGGGTTTGAAACCAGGCCAGATAATCCTCAACACTGATGCTTTGCCAGCAGGCGCGTTGATCCAGACTGTCATGATCGTTAGTAACGGTGTCCTGGAGCAGGCGAATCAGCGCATCGCCGCTTTCCGGCAATTGGCTTAGCGGATAACCGGCACCTTTCAGGGCGTTTAAAATTTGCAGCGTAGAGGCCGGTGTATCCAGCCCTACTCCGTTACCGATACGCCCATCGCGATTGGGGTAGTTGGCCATAATCAGTGCGATGCGCTTTTGGGCATTGGGCGTTTGGCGTAGCGCGCAAAAGCGCCGGGCCAGTTTGGCCACAAAGGCAGCACGTTCTGGGTGCAGCGTGTGGTGCGTGACAGAGAGCTGGGCGCGAGCGTTATAGTGCGCTTCGGCTTTAAACCCGACGGCGCGGGTGATAATTCTCCCGTCCATTTCGGGTAGCACTACCTGCATGGCGACATCGCGGCTATGCAGCCCGGCGGCCATGCCCTGCCAGTCATCCTCCGTACTGCTGGCGAGTATCGCCTGAAGCACCACCGGCCGCCCGACAAAAAGGCTCTCATGAAGATGGCTGCCCAGCTCATCTGCTGCATTGGCGTCATCGGCGGTACGGTTTACCGAAAAGCTGGTGGTATTGACCACCAGCATGGCGCCGGTTTGCTCAATGAGGTGATTGGCAAACGCGATGCAGGGACCTTCTTTTAAAGAGGCCACCGCGACGGCTAACGGCTCAAGCCCTTCGGCTTTCAGCGCGTCGATCATGCCGTCGAGCACAGCCGTATTCGCGCCCTGCAGGTGGCTGCGATAAAACAGCAGCAGGCACACCGGGCGCTCTGCAATACGCTGGTCACGCCACTCGCTTAGGCTGACCGCCTGCTGGCCGTTCGTTTGAGGCGCGTAAATCACCGCCGCCGGAATCACTTTAGGCTCTTGCCACAGATGCTCGTGCGCTAAACATTCATTGGCGATAAATCGAAGCATCTGCTCGGCGTTATCCACGCCACCTTCGCGTAAGTAGCGCCATACGCGGTAGGCATCGTCAAAGGCAATGCTGGAGTCTTCTAGCAGGGCATCATCGGGGGCATCGCAGCCGGGCACCAGAATCAGTTGGCGCTCCGGTTTCGCAGCCGCCCAGGCCAGAAGCCGTTCGTAGCCGTATTGCCAATAGCCCTTTCCGCCCAGCAGTGACACCACCACCAAGCGGGCTTTTTCCAGCACGCGGTCTTCGTAAAGATCAAACGCCGCCGGTTTCACCAGGTTCATCCAGTTCGCCAGCCGCACCGAGGGGTAGTCATCGCCCAGGCGATCAACCGCCTGGGCCAACGCCGAGAGGTTGCTATCGGCGGCGGACATAATCACAACCTCGGCAGGGCTTTGCTGCAGGTCGATGATGCCTTCATCATCAACAAAGCCTCCCGGTTTGGCAGCGAAAAGATGCATTAGGCGCTTACCGGCTTCTCAGCGCTGGCAAGCGCTTTATGAATTTCATCGCTGTTCAGCGTTTTGCCGATAATCACCAGCTGAGTCTGGCGCGCCTCGTCCTGAGCCCACAGGCGATCAAAATAGCCGTCCAGGCGCTCGCCGACGGCCTGGATGACTCGGCGCATGGGCTTACCGGGAATTGCCGCAAAGCCCTTGGCGCGATAGATCTCTTGGGTTTTCAGCAGATGTTGAAGCTTGGCCGCCAGCTCATCGCCATCGACTTCGCCCAGCGTAATCACGCAGGAATCAAAGTTATCGTGGGCGTGATCGTGGTGGGCGCCTTCGGCATGGTGCTTGTCGTGATGGTTGGTAATCTTGTCGATATGCTCTTCACTGGCCGCGCCTATGCCCATCAGGGCTTCCAGCTGGGCCGTGTCAGTCGCTAGCGTTTGGTCGATAAACAGCGTTTTGACCGATGCGGGCACCCGCGCCTGTACCAGCGCTTCAACGCGAGCTTTTTCGTCAGCGTTCAGCAGGTCGGTTTTACTGACCAGCACTAAATCCGCCGCACTTAGCTGGTCATCCAGCAGTTCGCGCAGGCTGGGGTCGTGATCAAGGCTGTCATCGGCCAGCCGCTGGGCGGCAACTTTTTCTTCATCGTTGGCAAACCGGCCCGCAGCGACGGCAGGCCCGTCGATAACGGTGATAATCGCATCCACGGTGCAGTGCTGACGCACTTCCGGCCAGTTAAACGCCTGCACCAGCGGCTTGGGCAAGGCCAGCCCACTGGTTTCGATCAGGATGTGGTCGATATCATCACGCCGCGCCACCAGTTGTTTCATCACCGGCAAAAACTCTTCTTCCACCGTGCAGCAGATGCAGCCATTGGCCAGCTCGTAAATGCTGCCGTCTTCACCGGAGGCGATTTGCTCACCCTCGTCACTTTCTGCGTCACAATCAAGCGCACAGCTACGCAGCAGGCTTGAGTCGATATCCTGCTCGCCAAACTCATTGACGATAACCGCAATCCGCTTGCCGGTAATCTGGCGTAGAATATTAGCCAGCAAGGTGGTCTTGCCGCTGCCCAGAAAACCGGTCACAACCGTGGCGGGAATTTTATTTAACTGCATGCGAGGATTCCTTAATTTGGGAGCTTGCGGCCGTTGCCTGCGCTGAATCGTTGCCAAGAGCGTGGCTAAACAGACGCGCTACCGCCGCAGGATTATTTGGGAAAAACAGGTGTAAGTAGGTCGCCGTCAGGCGCCCGGCCCGGTAAATTGGCTCGCCGGGCGCGGGGTGGCGCTGGCGGCGCCCGTAAGCAATCGGCTCGGGCGTTTGCTCGGCCATCGAGCGATGGTGCGCATGGCCGCGAACCGGCCCTTCGGGCAGCTCAGCAGTCTGCATACCTTGGCAGCCGCGACGCCCGCGCATGGCACCGTGCCCCGGCAGTAAACCGAGCATGGAGTGAGGGTTCTCAGCATAGTCGGTTAACGTTTCCAGGCTATACAGCATGCCACCACACTCGGCGAGGATGGGTTTGTCCGCGCTAAAGAAGCCTTTAATGGCATCGCGCATGGCGCTGTTCGCCGCAAGCGCCTGCGCGTGAAGCTCCGGGTAGCCGCCAGGTAGCCAAAGGGCATCGCACTCAGGCAGTTCAGCATCGCTCAGCGGCGAGAAAAAGCGCACCTGCGCGCCCATCTGCGCTAGCAGGTCCAGGTTGGCCTGATAAATAAAGCTGAACGCCGCATCGCGGGCTACGCCTATCGTCTGCCCTGTTAGCACTTGCGGCACAGCGGGAAGCGCCTCAGTAGAAGCACTAAAGCTGACCGGCGAAAGCGTGGCGAGCGCATCCAGCAGGCCTGCGGCTTCCAGCGCCTGCGCGGCGGCTTCAAAGCGAATTTCCAGATCGTCGCGAATCTCTTCCGCCTGCACCAGGCCCAGATGGCGCTCGGGAAGTGCCAGTTCAGGGTCGCGTGGTACGGCAGCTAAAAACGGTATGGCTTCAGGCAGTGCGCCTTCAATCAGCTCACGGTGGCGCTGCGAGCCACAGTTATTGGCGATCAGCCCGGCGAAATGAATATCGTCGCGAAAGCCAGCCAGCCCTGTTACCAGCGCGGCGGCGGTTTGAGCCATGCCTTTTACATCCATCACGATGGCCATGGGAATGCCGAACAGCGCGGCCAAGTCGGCACTGGAAGGCTCGCCGTCAAACAGGCCCATGGCGCCTTCCACCAGAATCAAATCGGCTTCAACAGCGGCTTCATAAAAGCGCTGGCGGCAGTAGGCTTCGCCTGCCATCCATAAGTCGAGCTGATCAACCGGCTGGCCCGAGGCCTGAGCGAGTATTTGCGGGTCTAGGTAGTCCGGGCCGGTTTTAAATACCCGCACCACCTTGCCCTGATTACGCAGCAGCCGCGCAAGCCCAGCGGTTACCGTGGTTTTACCCTGGCCCGAGGCGGGTGCCGAGATAAACAGCGCGGGGCAGCGGGCGGAAGGTGTGCTCATCAGTACTCGATCCCCGGCTGGGCTTTAACGCCGCCGCGAAACGCGTGACGCTCATCCTGCACGGTGCTGATAGTGTCTGCTACTTCCTGAAGCGGCTGCGCCATGGTGCGCCCGGTAATAATCACATTCTGATGCGCTGGGCGGCGTTTGAGTGCCTCGACCACCGGCACCGGGTCCAGGTAGCCGTACTTGAACATGTAGCTCATTTCGTCCAGCACGATGATGTTGTAGGCCGGGTCTTCCAACAGGCCCTTGGCGATTTCCCAGGCGGCTTCGGCGGCTTGTATATCGCGCTCGCGGTCCTGGGTTTCCCAGGTAAAGCCCTGGCCCATAATGTGCCAATCAAGCCTTGGGTGGTCACGAAAGAACAGGTATTCACCGGTTTCGCGCCGCCCTTTAATGAACTGAATGACCGCGCCTTTCTGACCATGCCCCAGCGAGCGCGCCAATGTACCGAGCGCCGAGCTGCTTTTACCCTTGCCGTTGCCTTTGAGCAGGATTAACACCCCGCGCTCATCAATAGCGCGGCTGATGCGCTCGTCGACCACCTCTTTTTTGCGCTGCATGCGGTTTTGGTGATTGCCATCGCTCATGCTGACTCCTGGGTGGGCAGGGCCCAATAGTGGGCGCCCAGCTGCTGGGCAAGGCGCACGGCCTGGCCACGTTTTACAAATGAGTATTCGGTATCCATCACCACACAGTCGCCAAGTTTTGGCAGGTCTGCAACGGATTCGCGGGTGCGTCCGTCGGTGATCAAGTAAGTGCGTATATGCAGGCCAGGCTCACGGCGCTGCCACTGGCGAATCAACCGCCCTGCCTCCTCTACCACTTTACGCAGTGGCGTGCCGCCCCCGCCATCGGCACTGTTCAGCGTCGCTTCCAGGCTTTTGGGGGCGCGTTGGCGGGTGAATAACGCTGTCACCGCATCGTTGCCAAAGCCCAATACGGCCATCTGCTCGCGCGCGCTGTACGCTTGGCGGGTCAGGCTATCGACCCAGCCCTTGGCTTGGCCCAACAGGCGCTTACCCAGCGTCGAGCCGGAGGTGTCCAGCAGCACCAAATGCAGCACCGGCTGCCCAGTGCGCGCTTTTTGATTACGCAACTGCCGCCAAGGCCATTGACCGCGATTGGCGACCAGCGTGGCGAACCAGTCTGGCCGAGGGCTCAGCGCAGCCCTGGTTCGCCCTTGGCCCAAGTCATCGCCCTTGCGCCTACCACCCTGTGAGTGCGGCTGCTTAGCCACAGGCCGGTGGGTGGCTGGAGCCAAGCGTAGCGCGGGGAGATCAAGCGGCTGGCTATCCCGCATATTCTGCGCCACGGGCGGCATGGCGCCCCACTGCCCTTGCTCGCCTGAGCCATTAGCAGACGACTGACCGCCAGAAGGCTTTTCATTTGGCGTGGACGAAGGCGGTGGAGAAGACGGCGGTGTTGGTGCTTCACGCGTACGCCGATGGGCCAGTACCCAAGGCTCAACGGTATCGACATCGTTCTGGGTGATCGTATCGCTTCCCCGCCAGGCGGCATGGGCCTGGGCGGCGCGGTGCCAGGTAACATCGGCACGCAGGCCTTCAACGCCTGCCTCTTCACAGCGCTTGGCGATGTGCGCGTAAACCCAGTCAGGTGCGGTAACGGCAGCAAGCGTGCGGCGCGCCTGCTCGATACGTTCACGCAGGGCTGACTGCTCATCAGCGTAGTCGGCGATAAAGCGTTCGGGGTCACGATCAAAAGCGTCGCGTTGCTGCACGATGGCGATGCGTTCTTCAATACTGACGGAGGCTGGCTGCTCAAGGCAGAGCCCAAAGCGGTCAAGCAACTGCGGGCGTAATTCGCCTTCATCCGGGTTCATGGTGCCAATCAGGCTAAAATGTGCCGCGTGGGAGTGACTGATACCGTCGCGCTCGACGATATTGACCCCACTTGCGGCCACATCCAGCAGCAGATCAACCAGCATGTCGGCGAGCAAATTGACCTCATCGACGTACAAAACGCCGCCATGGGCTTTGGCCAACAGCCCTTCGTGAAAGGTAACTTCACGCTCGTTCAATATCTTTTGCAGGTCCAGACTGCCGGTCAGACGGTCTTCGCTGGCGCCCAGCGGCAGCGTGACAAACGGCGACGTGCCGCCCGGACCTGATTCTGGAAGTAGTGCGGCCAACGCGCGGGCGAGGGTCGATTTTGCGCTGCCTCGCGGGCCGCTAATCAGCACCCCGCCAATGCGCGGGTTAATCACGTTCAGAAGCAACGCTTTTTTAAGCGATGCCTGGCCGACGACGGCGGTAAAGGGAAACTCAACCACAGGCATCACCATGGGCAGAAGGAACATTAACTTGATTTAACAAGGAGATATTGCGCTACTCAGCGCCCTAACAAGCGAGTAAAGCGCCTACTTTACAAGCGGGTAAACCTAATACATTAAGTGACGCATGGACACTGCAACACACGTGAAAGTTATTCATCACTGACAAGAGAATAACGATAGAGCCAAACGCCGATAAAATGACTACAATAACCGCGCATTATAGAGGATGGCACCAGGGTGTAGCCACCTCCCCGCTTAAGCAAGTCATCAATCGCAAAGGTTTTTCGTGCTTTATCGTCACGTCTTCGGCAGTCTGTCGAGTTTTATATCCATCGGCACCCGGAACACCATCCCATGAAGCCCTTCCCCGCCCTACCTGCTACCTCTTTTACGCTATGAAAGCGGTTGCGATGCAAAGTACCCAAGCGCCGCGCTCTCAGGCGCACTGGTTTTGGCTTGCCCCCTTGGTATTGCTGGTAGCACTGCTCGCCGGCACGGCGATTGGTGAAACCTCGATTCCCGTGGATACGATTCTCAAAGTATTGGCCAATCATCTTCTGGGTGCTAACTACGCCGTTGATCGTATTGATGCCGGTATTATCTGGAACTATCGCTTAAGCCGCGCCATTGTGGCTGCGTGTTGCGGCGCCGCGCTGGCGCTGGCCGGTGTGGTGCTTCAAGCGTTGCTGCGTAACCCCTTGGCGGACCCGTACTTGATGGGTATTTCTGCCGGGGCTTCAACCGGTGCCGTAGCCGTTACCGTAGCGGGGCTTGGTGCGGGCACTTTCACTTTATCTGCTGGGGCGTTTGCTGGAGCAGTACTTGCCTTTGGGCTGGTGGTACTGCTTGCCCATGCAGCCAGCAGCGGGACTGGCGGTGGGCGCAGCACCCAAGCCGCCGGGGCCATTATTCTGGCGGGCATTGCAGGCTCTCAACTGTTTAACGCGCTGACCGCCTTCATCATTACCAAGTCGGCCAGCGCCGAGCAGGCCCGCGGCATCCTGTTCTGGCTACTGGGCAATCTTTCCGGTGTGCGCTGGGGTGATGTCGTTATCGCTTTCCCTGCAGCCCTGGGCGGCTTGCTGATTTGCCTTTGGCACCGCCGCGCACTGGATGCCTTTACCTTCGGCGCCGACAGCGCGGCGTCCATGGGCATCGCCGTTCGCCCAACCCGAGGGCTTTTAATTATTGCGGTAGCGCTAGTGACAGCCATTATGGTGTCGATGGTGGGCGCTATTGGTTTTGTCGGTTTGGTCATTCCCCATGCCATGCGTTTTATCGTGGGCACCCAACACACGCGACTGGTGCCCGCTTCAGCACTTGCTGGCGCCGTGTTTTTGATTGGCTCGGATATTCTTTCGCGCATCCTGGTGCCCGGCCAGGTACTGCCCATTGGGGTTATTACCTCGCTGATCGGCGCGCCGGCCTTTGCGATGATTCTTGTTCGCGGCACGAGGAACCGATGAAACTAACCGCTGAACAGCTAGGCTGGAGCGTGCATGGGCGCACGCTTTTAAAGGATGTTTTCCTGGACGTTGCGCCCGGCCAAACCTTTGGCTTAATTGGCCCCAACGGCTCCGGAAAAACCACGCTGCTTCGCCTGCTGGCAGGTTTAAACAAACCCAAAACAGGCCATGTTCACATGGACGGCCAGCCGATCGCCAAAATGCGCCAACGCCATATTGCGCAGTCTATCGCGATGGTTGAACAGCAAGCGGAAACCACCGATAGAATTCATGTGCGTCAGGTGGTTGCACTGGGTCGTACGCCGTTTCTCACCGCGCTGCGCCCCTGGTCCGCCGAGGATGATGCGATTGTCGGCCAGGCACTGGATGACGTGGATATGGCGCACATGGCGGACCGCCTCTGGCATACCCTTTCGGGCGGTGAGCGCCAGCGCGTTCATATTGCCCGGGCACTGGCCCAGCAACCAAAAATTCTACTGCTGGACGAACCCACCAACCATCTGGATATCCGCCATCAGCTCTCCATTCTTGAGCTGGTCAGACAATTGCCGATTACCGTTGTGATCACCCTGCACGACCTTAACCAGGCCATGGAGTGCGACCGCATTGGCGTGATGGACGGCGGACGACTAATTGCCAGCGGCCAACCACATGACGTGCTAACCACCCAGTGTTTACAAGAGACGTTCGGGGTGTATGCCCACGTGCTGGATGATCCCATTGACGGCAAACGGATCATGCGTTTTAGAAGCGCTATTTAGTAGATTTTCTTACAAGCCATACAGTAAACGCTAAAATCCAGGGCTAAGCCGTCATAACTGCCCCATAGGCACTCTCTATCCAAAAAACCACCACACCACACTGTACTCCGACCCCATACTCCACAGCAGAACAATCACCGCAAGCAGCACTTCTAATACCAACACTCCGATACATAGCGTTGCAGTGGATATAATAAAACCACGCTTATGGCTAATACCCAGGAAACTGGGCGTTCCCTTGTAGAGTAGGTAAGCGCTATAAAGTAGCCCTATCACCAAGCCCAGCATGCAAAACCACAAAGCCGGATAAAGAGCGAAAACACCGCTCAGAAACATCGGTGTACCAATGTACCCCGCGAAAATAATACAGTTGCGGCGGCTAGGGCGACTCTCCAGCTTGCGGGCTAACCAGTGGATCACACTGCCGACCACACCAACGGCCATTAACATCAGCGCATAAAACGCAACGCCTAGCGCCAGGCCATCTGTAATAGAGACTTTATAGGTATCACTACCGCCATAGGTCCAGCCAATCTGGGTCGTGCCTATCAGCGCACAGACCACAGGAATAACCGCCAAAACAAGGACATGATGGACATAGAGATGGCTAACGGACTCATGCTCGCCACTAATCTTATGCCACTCTGCGTCAGGATGATGAAGGAGCCCCCAAACATGGTGGATCATAACGACCTCCCGTTTATGCAAATGCACTGCTGTTGGGATCAAGCATCAGGCTCAGGCGCCGATCAAATACCCAAGCTTAAACTGAGTGTAGATCACAAGGCTTATTTATGGAGCACAATGATTATGCTGTGATAAGGCTATTTGCCATCGATTGCAATTCATCAATTGCTCTGCTACATCGCGCATAGTGTGGTGGTAAAACCAACTCGGCGGTGTAACGCTTTCTTTGCTAAGGTGTGGGTCCTTATAACGGACTCTTACAATAAACGGAAAATCCACATGCGCATTTTGTTTACCGGTGGTAGCGGCAAGGCGGGTCGTCATGTAACGGCGTACCTTCGCGACCAAGGCCACAGCGTCACCAATCTGGACTGGGTAGCTTCCGACGTGCCGGGCATCACTACGCTAAAGGTCGATTTGACCGACGCGGGCCAGGTATTTAATGCGTGCCAAGCCTATGCCAATTTCGATGAGCTAGAACCTGGTACCGGCATGCCACGCTACGATGCCATCGTCCACTTTGCCGCCATACCCGCCATTCTCCACCGGCCGGACAACGAAACCTACCGCATTAACACGTTAAGTACCTACCATGTGTTGGATGCGGCGACTCGACTGGATATTCCCAAAGTCATTTTTGCTTCCAGCGAGACCACTTACGGCATTTGCTTTGCCGACGGAGTGAAGCAACCTGATTACCTACCGATAGATGAAGAGCACCCAACAGTACCGCAAGACAGCTACGCGATGAGCAAGGTGGTTAACGAAGTAACCGCACGCTCTTTCCAGGAGCGCTCGGGCATCGATATTTATGCCCTGCGCATTAATAACGTGATCGAGCCTCACGAATATCGCCAGAACTTCCCGGCTTATATGGACAACCCGGCACTGCGTCGCCGCAATATTTTCGCTTACATTGACGCTCGCGACTTAGGGCAGATGGTCGACTGCTGCCTGAAAACAGACGGCCTGGGTTACGAGGTGTTTAACGTCGCCAATAATGATCTGTCAGTAGGATTGAGCAACGCTCAAGTGGTGGAACGCTTCTATCCAGGCGTGCCCATCAAGCAGGCAATGGGTGAATTTGAGACTTTTTACAGCAATGCAAAAGCCCGCCGCTTGGTCGGTTTCTCACCGCGCCATTCCTGGAGGGGTGAGCTGGGGGAATGAGCTGAGGGTAATCCCCCCATTTATAACCGGAGCGATAAGTAGAGTTGGTTAGGTGTTTGGTCCCGAAGAGTAATGGTCTACGTTATGAACCATTATCGGAGGATGACCCATGGCTCAGATTCTTCACAAACGCGCCACGACCACGCACGCCATCCGAACAGAAATACAGCGATCGACGGGGTCGGTCACGACGCTGAGTCGACGCTACGGCATCAACCCCAAGACCGTACGCAAGTGGCGTCACCGAGATACCGTGGAGGATACCCGCATGGGGCCGACAGCCCCTCGTTCCACGTCGCTCACGCCACTGGAAGAAGCCGCCGCTGTCACCTTTCGGCAAAAGACGCTGCTACCGCTGGATGACTGCCTCCATGCGCTTCAGCGGGAAATCCCCTCGCTGACCCGGTCGAGCCTGCACCGCCTTTATCAGCGGCACGGGATTAGCCAGCTGCCGAGGGATAGCCTCCATAAGCGTGAGAAGAAGCCCTTCATGCGCTATCCGATCGGCTACCTGCATATCGACATCAGTGAGGTCCGTACCGGCGAGGGAAAGGCTTATCTGTTCGTCGCGGTGGATCGGACATCCAAGTTCGTTCATGCATGCCTGTATCGCCAGATGACCCGGCAGATCGCCGCTGACTTTCTCGAAGCGACGTTGGCGGTGTTGCCTTACCGAGTCCACACCGTGCTGACCGATAATGGGGTTTAGTTTGCGAAGAAGGCAGGCACAGAAGCCTATAAGCCGCATACCTTCGATGTCGTCTGTTACCGTCACGGGATCGAGCACCGGCTGACAAAGCCTTTCCATCCCTGGACCAACGGCCAGGTTGAGCGGATGAATCGGACGCTCAAGGAAGCCACCATCCGGACGTTTCACTACACCTCGCTGGCTCAGCTTCAGTCTCACCTGGAGGATTATCTATGGGCTTATAACAGTGCTCGCCCTCTCAGGGCGCTCAAAGGCAAGACACCCGTCGGATTTATTCTTGAACAGTGGCAAAAAGAGCCTCAAAGATTTTATGATGACCCGAACCACTTCTTTGCGGGACCAAACAGTTAGGTTCTGTCTGAAAAGTCGGCTCTCATGCATCGCTCGATGCAGGCCAGTGTCACCATGGCTTTAAAGCTACTGACCAGCTTACCGTAACGGGTATTGAGTCGACGTTTTTCCTTTAACCAGCCAAATAGGCGTTCCACCACGTTACGCTGGCGATACTTGGGCCGATCAAACTGATGGGGCAGACCTGGTTTCGGGCGCCGATGCATGCGGCGCTGCGGGATAATCGGGCGCATGCCGTAACGCGTGCAATAACGCCGTAACACGTCACTGTCGTACCCCTTGTCTGCCACGATGTAACGGCTGCGTTTGCGAGGTCGACCTGAACGGCCCGGCAATCTGACCTTTTCCAGGTTACAAAATCCCACTTATCAACGCGATTATTTTTCGGGAGGATTACCGCCACTCCCTGGAACGTAGTAAAAAGAAAAACGTCCAGAGTAGCGGTAACTCACTGAAGAACAACCCTTTAAGCGCGCAAAGCGACAATATCCTACAAAAAAGTAAGAGATCTCTTACAAAAGCAGGATAAAACTAACGTACTAAAGAAAAACGTGCTGCTACTTATTAGGTAATCCCTGCACCAACCCATGGCGCACATACCAAACGTGCTCGGCACGTTCCGCTACGTCTTGGCTAAACCAGCCGTTTAAATCACGCAGGCGGCGTTGATGGCGCTCGATGGGCACAATGCCTCGGCCGATATCGCTGGCGATAATAACCAGCGCTGTTTGCTGCGCCTTGGCAAACTGCAGAAGCTCATTTAAATCATCGCACCATTGTGACCGCCAGCCATCGCTTCCTGCATCTGAGTCCATGGAGGCTGAGAGCCACTCCAGTACGCCATGCAGTATTAATGGTGTGCTGGGCAGCATTACCCCGGCGCACTCACGTAAGCGCTGCCCAGGCGCTAATCGCCACCAGACAGCACTTGGAAAACGTGTTTTTACAAGGCTTCGCTTACCGGCACAGGCACCGCCGATGAACAGTTGCATAGCCACTCTCCTTTTCCACAATCGCCGGGGTGATACGTCAATTGCCAGCGTCTTCCTTGGGCCTGAGTCACCACGCCATCCCAAAACTCAATCGTTTCAAAGCGGCGGCGAAGCTCGCGGATAACGCCGCCATGCGTTACGACCAGAATCTTTTGATACCCATGCGCCAAGGCATCTTTCGCTACATCGGCAAGCCAAAGCGCCAAGCGCTCACGTAGCTGAGCCGCGGACTCGCCACCTGGGATCTGTAGCTCGCCGACGCTATCCACCCAGGCACGATAATGCGGCAAGTCTTTAAGTTCATCGTAAACCTTGCCTTCATAATCACCAAAATTGAATTCTTGTAGGCGAGGCTCCAAACGTAGCGGCACACCCGGCTTGGCCGCTTGAATCCATTCAAGCGTTTGTTGACAGCGGTGAAGGTCACTTGAATAGATCGCGTCAAAACGCTCGCTTGCTAGCGCTTCGCGAAGTGCTAAAAGCCCCTCTTCAGCATCAGGAAATAACAGCGGAATATCGCGCTGCCCCTGATAGCGGCGCTCTACATTCCAGGCGGTAATGCCATGGCGTACCACCACCAGCTCAACATTAACCCCATCAGCCACAACTCACCTCCTTCTATCGTCGCGCCCACCATATCACCATTAATACCCTGGAACAGTGTCATCAGCGCCCATCGGCTGGCTACTACAAATAAGCCCGTCGCAAGGCACATTGCCATAATGCCCGGCCAAACAAGCGCGAGCAGCAGCAAAGGCACCAGCGCCAGCAGTACATCACGCAGGTCAAGCGACTGTTTCCAGGCCCAGGCCAGCCCTGTTTGTTGAGCACATGGCGTGAATACCAGCAGCATCGTGCCGCCCCACCGCCCTAGCGCGGGGAGCACCACCAACCACCAAAGCGGGGCGTCGTATTGCAGCAATGTCCAAAGCAGGACACCTTTCCAGGCAAGCAAAAAAAGCAGCGCCAAGATGCCGAAACTGCCAATTTGGGGGTCTTTCATGATTTCCCAGCGGCGCGCCAGCGGTTGATTGCTGCCCAGCGCATCGGCTAAATCCATTACTCCATCCAGGTGCAAGCCACCGCTCAAGCCCACCCATAGGCTGAGCAGCGCAAGTGCGGCAATTGGCGTGGGCGCGTTTTGAAGCAACAGCGCCAGCAGCGCTAACAAACTACCCAACAATAGCCCCACCAGAGGATAGGCACGGATAGCCCAGCGGCGGGTTTTAGGTGTCCAGGGGCAAGCAATCGGTACTGGTAAGCGGGTTAAAAACTGCAGGGCAAGCGCGCCACCATAAAAAGCATTTTTCATGAAGGGTCACTCTTGGGTTTCCACTCAATGGCATGCCCAGCCACCACTTCAAGCACCGAGTTTGCCTCAGCCGCCAGCCAGCAATGCAGTGACTGTAAAAATGTCAGGAAACTCCAGAGTTCTTTATCAGGTGAAGGCAGATCCTCATTGAGGTCGTTGGACACCAGCACCAGGTGAATGCCTCGCGAACGCGCATCTTGTACGCTCTTTGCTAACAGCGCCTTGCCTTGGGAGTCAGTTAAACCACCCGCATAACGCACCTGACTGGCCCAGAGTGTCAGGCAGTCCAACAATACAGCGGCGCCATCGGGCACTTGTGCGATCGCTTGGTCAATGGCAATGGGTGCCTCTATCGTGATCCAACGCGTATCCCGTGCGCTTTGATGGCGTGCCACTCGAGCCGCCATCTCTGCGTCATAAACCTCCGCAGTAGCAATGTAGTAGCAACTGCTCCCCTTGGCGGCTTTTATTACCTGCTGCTCGGCCACTGCGCTTTTCCCCGAGCGAGCGCCGCCACTAACAAAGACAATCATTCAGTACCTTTAATAATCGTTGGTTCGCTGTTGCGCCACGCAGGGCAATGCGCACCCAATCACCGTCCAGACCTGCAAAGTTATGCGTATGACGAACCAGTATGCCGTTTCGCAACAGATGCTCAAAAAGTACGTTACTGGTAAGCCCCCTTTCACGCAAAGTGTTATTAGGCCTTACCAGAAAAAAATTCGTCGTGCTGGTGACGACATCAAGCTCTTTTGTAGGCAGAGATGCCGCCATCAGCGGATGCTGCTGGTTTAGCCAGCTGCGAGTTTGCTCAGCAAACACCGCATCCCGAAGAAGCGGCGCCACCAACGCAGCCGCCATCTGATTTACACTCCAGGGCGGTTGATGCACCACCAGCGTTTGAATGATCGCCGAAGACGCCAGCACGTAGCCTACGCGTAACCCCGGCAACGTATAAAACTTGGTCATCGAGCGTAGCAGTAGCAAATGCGGATACTCGGCCAACAGGGGCGTTAACGACGCTCTCTCCCCCTCCTCCACGGTCATATCGACAAACGCTTCATCAACCACCACATCGCAACCTATCGCTGCCGTGCGGGCCAATAACGCCTGCATGGTACTCAGTGGAATCAACGTAGCGGTAGGGTTATTGGGGCGGCATAAAAACAGTACGCTGATGTCTTTTAGCGATGCCATTAATGCGTCGAGATCAAGCTCAAACGTTGGAGCGGATAACGCAATATAAGTAATTGGCAAACGGTGCGCGCGGCAGGCGCGCGCATACTCTCCAAAGCCAGGCGTCACGATGGCGGCGCGTTTGCCTGCATACCGGGCTGCCGCTAAAAAAATCGCCTCGGCGCCCCCATTGGTCAGCAGTACCTGCTCGGGCGTAACGCCGTGGTAGGCGGCTATCGCCTCTCGAGCCACGCGATAATCAGGTGCCGGGTAATGGGCTAGCGACGCAATCGACGTAGTGAGCGCGTTTGCCACCCACTCAGGCGGACCAAGCGGATTAAGGTTGGCGCTAAAGTCTTCTATCGGGTGCGCATCGGGTAGCCCAAAGCGCTTTAAAAGTGCGGCTGGCTGGCCACCATGGCTTGGCCAGTGAGAGACGCACTGCTCTGCTTTATAGCTCACCTTACCCCCACCCATAGCAACCCCATCAGCACCATAAACAGCAGCCACCCTACATGCATTAGTTGAATGGTCGCCCCAATGTGCGTCACGTTTAGTGGCGCCAGTGGCTCGCCAAGCGTTGCGCGCCGAGAAATAGCGCCTTGATAGGTATTAAGCCCACCCAACTGCACACCCAATAGCTTGGCAACCATGGCCTCTGGCCAGCCGGCATTGGGGCTTGGGTGACGCGGGGCCTCTTGGAAAGTGGCACGTAGCGCGCCTCGCCAGCGTAGCGGCTTGTTGGCCACCAAGGCCAATAAAATGCCGCCTAACCAAAGGCAACACGCGGTGATTCGGGCAGGCAGCCAGTTGGCAATATCGTCCAGCTTGGCCGAGGCAAAGCCAAAATTTTCAAAGCGCTCGTTACGGTAACCTACCATGGAGTCCAGCGTGTTAATCGCCTTATACGCCAGAGCTAACGGCGCCCCACCTATCATGGCAAAAAACAGCGGTGCGGTAATACCATCCACGGTATTTTCAGCCACGGTTTCCACCGTCGCCCGAGTGATTTCAGCCTCATCGAGCGCTGCCGTATCGCGCCCTACAATCATGGAAAGCGCTTGGCGTGCGCCCGGCAAATCGCCGTTAGCCAGCGGTACCGCGACGGCTCGGCCTGCATCCGCCAACCCTTTAATGGCAAGCGTTGTAGCCAGCAGCCAGAGCTCTGCAACTAACCCAAGCCAAACGTTAATCGCCGTTAACAGCGCAAGCACTGACCAGCTAACACCCCATACGCCAATGACGACGGTTGCGGTGAGTAGAAATCCTCGGCGCTCTCGCTGTGAATCAGTGCCTCGATTCCAGCGCTTTTCTAAAAAGCTGATCATGCGACCAATGAAAACGACCGGGTGCGGCAACGAGCGAGGGTCGCCTAGTAGTAAATCCAACCCGATAGCGAGGGTAATAAGCAGTAGCAGGGTCACGCTGTTTTGTCCGCGATACCGGCTGAGGTAAACGTCGCCATTTCAGCCATCATGGCGGTAGCCGCTTGGAGCAAAGGGAAAGCCAGCGCAGCACCACTTCCCTCGCCCAGACGCATGCCCAGCGCGAGTAACGGTGTTGCCTCAAGCGCTTCCAGCGCTACCCCGTGGCCTGGCTCTTCAGAGCGATGACCGAATACAAGATAGCCGCTTACAGCGGGGCAAATTCGGCAGGCAGTCAGTGCGGCCACGCTAGCAATAAAACCATCGACAATGACGGGCAGGCGATAAGCGGCCGCAGCCAAATAGGCGCCGGTCATCGCGGCTATTTCAAGCCCACCCAAGGCGGTCAGCACGCTTAACGGTTGACTCGCCTCAAAATGCCGCGCCGCAAGCGCTCGCTCAATAACATTCACCTTATGTATTTGCTGCTGGCTGTTAAGCCCTGTGCCTGCGCCCACTACCTGAGCAACCGGCGTACCGGTCAAGGCCGCTAGCATGGCGCTACTTGCGGTGGTGTTGGCAATGCCCATCTCGCCTACTATTACACTACGGCAACCCGCCTGGTGAGCGCGCCTCACGGCATTAATGCCTGCCTCAATTGCCAGCTGAGCTTGCTCAGGGAGCATGGCATTTTCGGTCGCGATATTTCCCGAGGCGCGACGTATCTTATTGACGACCACGCCCGGCATATCAACATCGCTAACGACACCCACATCGACGATCTCAAGCCTGGCGTTCACCTGCCGGGCAAACACGTTGATTGCCGCACCTCCGCTGGCGAAGTTGGCGACCATCTGTGCCGTAACCGCTTGGGGAAAGGCAGAAACGCCTTCGGCGGCAACGCCATGGTCCGCGGCAAACACCACGACCCCAGGCGGCGTAAGGGTAGGCGCACGTTCACCGCTAATTTCGCTAAGCTGAATCGCCAACTGCTCTAGCATTCCAAGGCTTCCAGGCGGCTTGGTAAGCGTGCCCAGATACGCCCTTGCCCTATCACCAGCAGCGCAATCAACAGGTTGTATCTGGGCAATTAGGGAATGCATAGCGAGCTCCGGTAGCGTAAAAGAAAACAGACAGTTAAGCCTCAAATAGTAACAAACGTTGGGGCTTTAACGTTGCTCTTTCATCGCCGCGCACCTGGCTTTTTAGCCGCTAACAGTAGCGATGAACAGCCAGTCATCCAGGAAGGGTTGTGCGCCAGCTCAATAATGATGGAGCCGCCCATCAAGCATGGCAGGCGGAACTCGATAGAGGCAATTGGATTATACTAGACTTGCTTAAGCGAGCCGCCAAGAGACTGTGCCATTGCCTGAATCTAAAGAGATTATGAGCCGCAAGGTCTTGGATATAGTAATAAAACCAAACGAATAACCTGTTTTATTTTTTATTTACTTAAAACAGCATAAAAATATGTAAAATAACTACACAAATCGTGCCGTTTCTATCATGCAGAGGTCATTATGCCGAGCCCAACACCTGCTACGTTAAATCCTACCGTTGCCAAGGTTACTCAACGTATCCGTGAACGTTCTCGGCAGCGGCGTGCGCTCTACGAAGCGCATATGGCGGACCAACATAAGCAAGGCGTTCATCGTGGCGAGCTTTCCTGCGGGAACCTGGCGCACGGCTTTGCCGGCTGCGATGTGCCTGTCGACAAGGGCCGACTCAAGCTAACCAATAGCGCCAACGTGGGCATCGTATCGTCCTATAACGATATGCTTTCTGCTCACCGGCCTTTCGAAGACTACCCTGCGGTTATTAAAGAAGCCGCGCGGGGCATGGGGTCAACCGCCCAGTTCGCAGGCGGCGTACCCGCCATGTGCGACGGCGTAACCCAAGGGCAGCCCGGCATGGAGCTGTCGCTGTTCTCCCGCGATGTGATTGCCATGGCGACGGCGGTCGCACTTTCTCACAACATGTTTGATGCAACGCTTTACCTCGGTATCTGCGATAAAATTGTACCTGGGCTATTTATTGGCGCTGCACGCTTTGGCCATCTACCGGCCATGTTTGTGCCTGGTGGCCCCATGACCACCGGCCTCCCGAATGACGAAAAAGCCCGCGTTCGCCAGCTTTATGCTGAAGGCAAGGTTGGCCGAGACGAGCTGTTGGAATCCGAATCCCAGTCCTATCATAGCCCCGGCACCTGCACATTTTACGGTACCGCCAATTCCAACCAGTTAATGATGGAAATGATGGGCCTCCATCTGCCCGGCGCCTCCTTTGTTAACCCTGGCACCCCACTGCGTGAAGCGCTCACCCGCTACGCCACGGAACAGGCCATTCGCAATACCGAACAAAGCGGCAACTACCGCCCGTTCTATAAGCAAATTGATGAGCGAGCGATTGTTAACGCAATTGTCGGCCTACTGGCCTCCGGCGGCTCAACCAACCACACGCTGCACCTGGTGGCCATGGCAGCCGCGGCGGGCATTACCATTAACTGGGACGACTTCACCGAGCTCTCAGCAGTGGTACCCAGCATGACCCGCATTTACCCCAACGGCCAGGCGGATGTTAACCACTTCCAGGCGGCAGGCGGTATGAGCCTGCTGATTCGCGAACTTCTCCAAGCGGGTCTTATGCATGGCGACATTCCTACCGTTTTTGGTACGGACATGACCGCCTACACGCAAGAGCCTTTCCTTGAAGATGGCAAGCTCACTTGGCGCGAAGGCCCTGAATCCAGCCTCGACTCAGAGGTACTCCGTCCGGTCAGCAATCCTTTCTCGCCAACTGGCGGACTTACCGTACTCGACGGCAATCTGGGCCGCGGCGTGATTAAAATTTCCGCAGTGAAGCAGGCACACCGCATCGTTGAGGCGCCTGTTCAGCTATTTGATGATCAAAACCAGGTAAAAGCGGCGTTTGAATCGGGTCGGTTGGACCGCGATGTCATCGTGGTGGTGCGCTTCCAGGGCCCTAAAGCCAATGGCATGCCCGAACTGCACAAGCTCACGCCGTTTTTAGGCGTGCTACAAGACCGTGGCTTTAAAGTGGCCCTAGTGACCGATGGCCGCATGTCGGGCGCTTCAGGCAAAGTGCCTGCCGCTATCCATGTCACACCTGAAGCCATTGACCGCGGCCCTCTATCCAAACTGCAGGATGGTGACATTGTGCGCCTGGATGCCGAAACCGGCGAACTTAACGTACTGATGGATGCCGCCACGTTTGATGCCAGACCTTGCGCGCAGGCCAATCTTGAGCAGAACCACTTTGGCATGGGTCGCGAGCTTTTCGGTGGCTTCCGCCACTTGGCCACCAAAGCCGAAGAAGGCGCAGGCGTGTTTGGCGGCTTTGAAGCTGACGTTCTTTCCCGAGAGCTGGAAAAAATCGAGCAGGAGGACCAATGAGCCGACCTGCTCTCATTGGCGACATCGGGGGAACCAACGCCCGCTTTGCGTTGGTCACCCCGGGGGAGAAAACGCCCCAGCACATTCTCAACCTACCCTGCGCCGACTACCCAGGGGTGGTGGAAGCCGCCCAGGACTATTTGAGCCAAGTGGGCGCGACCGGTAGTAACGCGCCCACCGAGGCCTGCTTAGCGTTTGCCTGCCCGGTGCATGCCGAGCAGGTCAAAATGACCAACAACCACTGGCAGTTTTTAAAAAGCGAGGTTCAGCAGACGCTGAACCTTTCGCTGTTTAAAGTCATTAATGATTTCACCGCTCAGGCATTGGGCATCCCCCACGTGCCAGATCACGACCTGGTGGAAGTGAAGCCCGGCACGCCTCAAGAACATGCAGCGCGCCTGGTAATTGGCCCGGGCACGGGGCTGGGCGTGGCGGGCGTTTTCCCTGGCCTGCACGCATGGATTCCGCTGCCCACCGAAGGCGGCCATGTTACGTTTGCCCCCACCGATATTCGAGAGCGTGAACTGCTGGATGAGCTACACAAGCACTACCCGCGCGTCAGCGTAGAGCGCCTATTGTGTGGCCAAGGCATTGTTGACCTGTATACGGCTGACTGCGCCCTTGAAGGCATAGCGCCAGCATTTACCACTGCTGCCGAGGTGACTCAGGCTGCCCAGCAGGGTGATGAAATAGCCAGCCGCACGCTGCTGCGGTTTCTAAAAATCCTGGGGGATGTGTGTGGCGACGCAACACTGACGATGGGCGCTCGCGGGGGCGTTTATCTATGTGGCGGTATTGTTCCACGCCTGCTGGACTGGCTGCCCAACAGCGAGCTACATACGGCCTTTATCAATAAAGGGCGTATGCACACCTATAATGCGGATATTCCTATCTGGGTCGTCACTCACCCATGGACAGGCCTGCTAGGCGCTGCCGAAGCGCTACATAACGAAGAAGTGTTTTAACGCGCAGGGCGGCAGCAACCTCAAAAACAACAAGGACAACCCATGATTTCTGTTATTGCGTTTGGCGAAGCGCTGGTGGATATGCTTTCAAGCCGCTTAGGCGATGCTAACGACCGCCAAGAAACCTTTACTCCTTACGCTGGCGGTGCGCCCGCTAATGTTGCCGTCGCTTGTGCTCGACTTGGGGTGCCTAGTCACTTTTTAGGTATGGTCGGCGATGACACATTTGGCCATTTTTTGATTCGGGAACTGGATAGCCACGGTGTTAATACCGATGGCGTTATGCGAACTAAAATGGCCCGTACGGCACTCGCGTTTGTCTCCCGAGATGCCCTCGGCGAACGCACCTTTGACTTCTACCGCCCACCGGCCGCTGACCTGCTCTATCGCATTCATCATTTGCCCCAAGGAGTATTTGAAACGCCAGCCATCGTGCATCTGTGCAGCAATAGCCTAACCGACCCTGACATTGCCGAAACCACCCTCGCCTTGGCAAACATGGCCAAGCAGTCTGGCTGTCTGGTGAGCGTTGACGCCAATCTGCGACATAATTTGTGGGCAGATGCCGCCGCCGATATTGGCCTGGTGATGCAGCTTTTAGACACTGCCGAGCTGCTCAAGATATCGCTTGAGGAGCTTGATTACCTGCGCGGCGAGCAGTCTCAGGACACCTGGCTTAACCAGCGTTTGGCCGCAGGCGTCAACGTCATTTTGATTACTGACGGCCCTAACGATGTGGTGCTTAAAAGTGCTGCCATGGCACAGCACATTGCGCCGCCCAGTGTACAAGCGGTGGACACGACAGCGGGTGGCGATGCGTTTATTGGTGGCCTACTGGCAGAGCTTTCTCGCCACGGCATTGCCCCAGGTTGGCACGATGATAACGCTTTCTTACGCGCTGCCGTGGAGACTGCCTGCCGCTGTGGGGCTCATGCCGTTACTCGGCCTGGCGCGTACGCCGCGCTACCCACTCAGGATGATATTGCCGCACTTCGGCCGCGTTAAAAGCAGTTTCCAAGACTCGTCCTTTTAAAAACGGTACTTTAAAAACAGTCCTTTTAAAAAAGGCCCACCTAAAACCAACTTTCGTCTGGTTGTTAAAATGTCTGACATTTAATAAGCTCACGCTATTACCGTCATTCATAGAGACATCCCATGACGCTGGATACCCTGCCCGCCCACCACGGTGGCGCTGAACACTTGGCACGCTTACTGGCCAGGGCGCTATTAACCGGCCACTGGCAGCCCGGTGACGTCTTTCCCAAGGAGCTGGATATCGGCAAACACTTTGCCGTCAGCCGCAATCAGGTACGCAACGCATTAGCAAGCCTAACGGCCGCCGGGCTTATAGAGCGCACGGCGGGCCGAGGCACGCTGGTTCGTGAAATGAGTGAATGGCACCTGCTTGACCCATTGATGAGCGAATGGATGACAGGGCTCGTCAACCTGGACCCTCAGCTCGTGCGCGCAATTTACGCTTTTCGATTCTCAGCAGAGCCCACGGTTGCGAGATTAGCGGCCCAAGCGGCCACCGGTGATGACATTACACGTCTGGAAGCGGCGTTTGAAGGTATGCGCTGTTCGGCAGGCAATCCTGACGCGCGCGCCCAGCACATTGAGTTCGATGTTGCCTTTCACGATGTGATCTACCAAGCGACGCATAACCTGGTGTGGCGGCAAATGGGCCATTTATTACGCCCTTCAATCATGGCGCTGGTATATCGCTCGCAACACGATATTAAAACACTCGATGACAGTTTAACCCGGCACCGCCACGTACTGGATGCGATTAAAGCCGGCGACATTAACGCGGCCGACACCGCTGCGCGCGAGGTATTGCGGCGCACCGCTATCGACCTGGGCATCGTCTAGCTGGGCTGAAACCAACTTCTGCAATAACGTTTGCCGTACCCACTCGGCTAACCGTGAGGATTACATCGTATGAAAATTACGCGTCTTAAAACATGGCAAGTCCCTCCCCGATGGCTGTTTCTTAAAATCGAAACCGATGAAGGCTGTTATGGCTGGGGCGAGCCGGTTATCGAAGGCCGTGCCGCAACGGTGGAAGCGGCTGTTCACGAACTTTCCGACTACCTGATTGGCCAGGACCCTCATCGGATCGAACACCTTTGGAACACGCTCTATCGTGCTGGGTTCTATCGCGGCGGCCCCATTTTGATGAGCGCCATTGCGGGTATTGACCAGGCACTGTGGGACCTTAAAGGACGTGATTTAGGTGTTCCCGTTCACCAACTCTTGGGGGGAGCGGTGCGTGACAAAATGCGCATGTATGCCTGGACCGGGGGCGACCGCCCGAGCGATGTGGGCGCTGGTGCCAAGGCGCTGGTCGAAAAAGGCTTTACCGCGTTCAAGATGAACGGCACGCCCGAAATGCAAATCGTCGACTCTCATCGCAAGGTCGATGAAGCCGTGGCCCGAGTGCGTGAGGCGCGCGAGGCCGTTGGGCCGGATGTGGGTATCGGTATCGACTTTCATGGCCGCGTCCATCGCCCCATGGCCAAAGCATTACTGCGTGAGCTTGAGCCTTACCATCCCATGTTTGTTGAAGAGCCCGTTGCACCGGAACACTTGCCTTGCTTGAAAGATATTGCGGGCGGGTTGAGCTACCCCTTGGCGACCGGCGAACGCTTGCATACCCGCTTTCAGTTCCGCGACCTGCTGGCCGATGGCATGATCGATATTATCCAGCCAGATATTTCCCACTGTGGCGGCATTAGCGAAGGGCTGAAAATCGCCACCCTCGCCTCTGCCTACGATGTGGCGCTGGCGCCCCACTGCCCGCTTGGGCCGTTAACCCTGGCCGCCTCACTTCAGCTGGATGCTGTCTGCCATAACGCCTTCATTCAAGAACAAAGCATGGGGATTCACTACAACCAGGGCAATGACGTGCTGGACTACTTGGTAGACAAAACAGCCCTCAGTATCACCGACGGTTTTTGCGCTATTCCCCAAGGCCCCGGCCTGGGCGTAGAAATTGATGAAGCCTATGTTGAAGAGCGCGCAAAAATAGGCCACCGCTGGCGCAACCCGGTATGGACGCACGACGACGGTTCTATCGCTGAGTGGTAAGCCCTGCTTTCTGAATCGTGGAGAACCTTATTCGTGGAGATATCGTCACATGCGTACCGATTCTGATGCATTACCGCAAACGCTCGCCTGGATCGCGGTGGACTGGGGCTCCAGCAACCTGCGTGCCTGGGGGCTCGATAAGCAAGACCAGGTGATCGCCAACGCCAGCAGCGATAAGGGCATGCTTTCGCTCACGCCAGATGAATACGAGGCTGAACTGTTGCGCCTGGTGGGCGATTGGCTACCTGCCAACGACCACATAGCGGTAATGGTGTGCGGCATGGCAGGCGCTCGACAAGGCTGGCTGGAAGCCGCTTACCTGCCGGTGCCTATCTCGCTTGACCAGCTTAGCCACGGCGCGGTGATGCCTAGGCTGGTTGGTGGCCAGCTGCGTGTGCATCTGCTGCCCGGTCTGAGCCAAACCCACAGCGCGGCTCAGCATTTTGATGTCATGCGCGGAGAAGAGACCCAGCTTGCTGGCCTGGCGGCCGAAGCGCCCGATTTTTCAGGTCGGGTCTGCCTGCCGGGCACCCACTCCAAATGGGCGAGCATTGAGTCAGGCGTGGTAACACAGTTCACCACCTATCTAACAGGCGAGCTTTATCAGCTACTGGCGAATCAGTCGGTTCTAAAGCACTCCATTGGCAGCGATGCGCTAAACGAGCCCGCCTGCCGCGATGCGTTCATCGCCGCCGTCAGCGAGATAAACGCGGCCCCAGAGACGTTTAGCAGCCGCCTGTTCGGCCTGCGGGCGCAGGATTTACTTGATAGCCGCCTGCCCATGGGTAACACCCGGGCAAGCGTGCTCTCGGCACGGCTTTCTGGCCTTGCGATTGGCCTTGAGCTAGCGGGCGCCTGCCAATCATTATCTACCGATGAAACGGTTACCTTGATTGGTAATCCAGCGCTTTGTCATCGTTACCATTTGGCCCTTAATGCGCTCGGTTTTCAGACCCATCACGTTGAGGGCGACACCGCCGTACTGGCAGGTCTTCGACTCGCCCACCAGGCGCTAACAAATAATGCAGAGAGAGCTCTATGACGTTACCCCTGATCGGAATTTTGCGAGGCGTAACGCCCGATGACGTTATCGACGTTGCTGATGCGGTGCTTAACGCAGGCATCACCCAGATTGAAGTGCCGCTTAACTCGCCGGAGCCACTAGAGAGCATTCGCCGCTTAGTCAACGCCTTTGGCGAGCAGGCGGTCATTGGCGCGGGCACCGTGCTTACCCCCGCACAAGTGCGAGACGTTCATGCCGCTGGTGGGCGTTTAATTGTCTCGCCTAATTGTCGTCCCAATGTGATTGAAGAAACGCATCGTCTTGAGATGGCGAGCTGGCCAGGCATTGTTACCCCTTCCGAAGCATTCGATGCACTTGACGCTGGCGCGACAGGGCTTAAGCTTTTTCCTGCCATCCAGGTCGGGCTGGAAGGTATGAAAGCCGTGCGCGCCGTACTGCCTGTAGGCACTCGTTTGTACGCCGTAGGCGGTGTTGGCATCGATAACTTCGCCGCTTGGCGAGCAGCCGGTGTAGATGGTGCTGGCCTGGGCAGCGCACTTTATAAACCCGGGCAAAGCGCCAAGGCGGTTGCCCAACAGGCGATTGCGTTAGTTAACGCTTGGAAGAAAGCCGGAGAAGAATAATGTCATTACCCACATGGCAGGCAACTGTCGCAGTAGATAGCGGCTGCCTGCTTGGAGAAGGCCCGCAGTGGCAAGCCAGCAGCGGACGGCTTTACTGGTGCGATATTCTTGGCAAGCGCTTGCACTGGCTCTCTCACACCAGCCAGCAGCATGATCATGTAGCGCTAGACGATATGGTTTCTCTGGCCGCGCCGCTTGAGGATGGCCGCCTGCTACTAGTGGGTGAGCGCTCATTGAGCCACTTCGACCCTGAAAGCGGCAACATTACCCACTTTGCCGATGTTGAAGCCGATAACCCTGTTACGCGCAGCAATGACGCACGTGTGGACAGGCATGGCAGCCTGTGGTTTTCAAGCATGGGAAAACAGGCTGAGCACCAGGCGGGCAGCCTCTACCGACTGCATCGCGGCAAGCTAAGCCAGCTGCGTACCGGGCTTAGCATTCCTAATGCGCTGTGCTTTTCACCCGATGGCACCACCGCTTACTTTACGGATACACCAACCGGCGTTGTGATGCGCTGGGCGCTGGATGACCAAGGCTGGCCGCTCGGAGAACCCGAGCCTTTTGCGGATTTTTCCGGTCATATTGGCAGCCCCGACGGCGCCGTGATGGATAGCCAGGGCTGCCTATGGCTAGCGCTTTGGGGTGCTGGCGAGGTTGTGCGCTTAAACGCTGACGGTGAGACTATTGGCCGAGTGCACCTATCAGCCAGCCAACCCTCTTGCCCGGTGTTTGCAGGCCCAGAGCTTAAAACGCTGTATATCACGACGGCTCAAGAGGGTTTCACTTCAGAGCAGCTTGCCAAAGAGCCGAACGCTGGCGCGCTATTTTCCGTGCAAATCGACATAGCCGGGCTCGCCGAACCGCCGCTACGGCTTGCATAAATTCAACAACAGCCGCTAAAACGATAAGGCCCCGCTAGTTGATACTAACGGGGCCTTTCTGTTACTGGGCTATTGATGACAGCGCTATTGCTAACAGGGCTATTGCTAACAGGGCTAGCTTTTAGCGCCTAATCGACAATTATCCAGCAAAGCTTATATAAATAATGATCACTAAAATGATCAGCGCGACACCTGAGGGTAGTGCACCTTTCCAGGGCGTTAAATCAACACCGCCGACATGCTCCTGCACCCAGTCCGTTTCGCGCGGACGTAGCTTGCCAACAATCAGCATCATCACCACTAACAAGGCAAACACCAATGCGACGAAGTGGAACTCATTCATAATCTCAGGCAAGAGATTAAATGGCGGCACAAAGTAACCAGCAGCGATCAATAAACAGCCGCCCACCAGCGCTATTTTGGCGGCCATGGGAGGTACCCGTTTGGTCAGTAGCCCCACCAACACAACAGCCAGAATAGGAATAAAGTAAATGGCGTTCATCTTCTGCAGGTAGCCGAATAGACTATCCTGCCCGGCCAGCAGTGGCGCGATAATCATGGTAATAATCGCCATGATCCAACCAAAGATCTTGCCCGATTTAACAACCTCCTGCTCAGTAGCGTCTTTATTCAGCACGCCTTTATAAATACCCAGGCTGAAAATGGTGGTGGTACTGTTAAGCGCGGAGTTAAACGAGGACAGAATCGCCCCGACCATAACCGCCGCAAAGAAACCCGTTAAATAAGGCGGTAGAACGTTAAACACCAAGTGCCCATAGGCTTCATCAGCCTGCACACCCTGATCAGCATACAGGTTATAGGCAATAATACCTGGTAACACGAGATACAGCGGGCCAAGCAGTTTAAAAAGCCCTGTCAGCAGCACACCCTTTTGGCCTTCGGCCAGGTTTTTGGCGGCAAGCGTTCGCTGGATAATCTGCTGATTCGTGCTCCAATAAAACAAGTTAATCAGAAAGACCCCGGTAAACAGCGTGAAGAACGGCACCTGCTGCTCTGAGCCACCAATCGAGTTGAGCTTATCCGGGTCGCTCTGCTTAAGAATGCTCCAGCCTTCCATGATGCCCGTACCGCCACTCACCGCTTGAAGGCCAAAATAGACGACCACAAAACCGCCCACTAACAGCCCAATACCGTTCAGCGTGTCGGAAACGGCAACCGTACGTAGCCCGCCAAATAGGGCATAGATCGCACCGATAATGCCCACAATCCATACGGTTAGCCAAAGCAGTGTGCTTGATGACTGAATACCGGTTAGCCCTTGCAGGTCCAGCATCCCCTGCAAGCCAATCGCACCAGAATAGAGAATGATCGGCAGCAAAATAACGGCATAGGCAATAAGGAAAATAACGTTGGTAATCAGCTGGGTGCCTTTATCAAAGCGGATTTCCAGCAATTGCGGCAGTGTAGTAATACCGCTTTTTAAAAAGCGCGGCAGGAAAAACAGCGCCAGCGCGACCAACGCGATAACTGCAACGACTTCCCATGCCATAACGCTTAGCCCATCGGCAAACGCAGCCCCGTTTAGGCCTACCATCTGCTCAGTGGAGAGGTTGGTCATTAGCAACGAACCCGCAATCAGCGGGAAGGTCAGCGAGCGCCCTGCCAGGAAATAACCAGTGGTACTGGAGTGATCATCCCGGCGTGTGATACGCCACGTAATAAAAGCGACCAGCCCTGTAAAAAACAGGAAAGACGCCAGGGTCAGCATATGCATGTTGGCTTGCTCCATTATTTAGTCATCGTGTTGTACATGCGCAGTGCGAATAAATGTCTGACATATCTCCGTAGAGATTCTAACGGAGCGGTGGATTAACGTTTATCCCCCTTTGGTCTTACCTAACGTGTTATTTTGCATAAAAAAACCGGGCAACATGACGTTGCCCGGTGATTGGGCAGGAAGACCTTTAGAAATCGCCTAAACCTGTGGATAGCCCTTGAAATAGTCTTTGGAATAGCCCTTGAAATAGCCTTGGGCGTACAAACCCAGGCGCTCCATTAATGATGAAAACGTTCAGCGGCTTCCTGAGCCAATTTGCGAATGCCTTCCCAATCTTCGGCTTCAACCAACCTGGCGGGCGTGAGCCAGGAGCCACCTACGCACATGACGTTGGGCAGTGACAGGTAGGATGCCGCATTCTCGACCGTGATGCCGCCCGTGGGGCAGAATTTCGCGCCAGGGATCGGAGCACCAAAGGCCTTGAGTGCTTTAACGCCACCGCTGGACTCCGCCGGGAAGAACTTGAAGCGGCGATAACCGAACTGCCAGCCGGTCATCAGCTCTGATATGGTCGAAACACCCGGCAGCATGGGTACTGAGCTTTCGATACCGTAACGATAAAGTGCCTCGGTCGTGCCCGGCGTTACGACAAAGTCAGCACCTACTTCTTCGGCCTGGCGATATTGAGCAGGGGTGAGTACGGTCCCCACACCAATGCTTGCTCCGGGTAACGCTTCACGCATGCGCTTAATGGCTTCCAGCGCACAGTCGGTACGCAGGGTGACTTCGAGAACCGTTAAACCGCCCTCTACCAGGGCCTTTCCAAGCGGCACGGCATCTTCAAGGCGATCAATGGTGATCACCGGAATCACTTCCGCTTTAAGGCAAATGCTGTCAAGTTCAGCGGTGCGCGTTGAAGGTAACTGTTTATCTATCGACATCGTAAGTCTCCGGAAATCTATTATTAATTGATTGTTAAGGTGCCCAGTAAATAGCCAAGGGGCATGACAAAAAGGCACGTATTGGCAGTTGCCGCACATCATCGCCGTTCAAGGCATTGGCCAGTACGGCACGCTTATCGTCACCGGTAATATGTAAAATATGCCGATGTGCCTGGTGTAGCCGGGACGCTGAAAAGGTAATCCGCGGCTGTGGTTGACTAGGGGTTCTCACCGCCACCAACGGCTCATCCGTAGAAAGCGCTAACCCGAGTTCCTGGCTATCCGGGAACAGCGAGGCTGTATGGCCATCCCCGCCCATACCAAGTATCACCACGCTGGCTGGCCAGCTAAGCGATGCGGTCTGTTCGGCTACCGCCGCGACGCCCTCTTCCGGCGTTGAAGCTTCTGCGGTTAGCGGCACAAAACGCGCCGCGGCGGCAGCGCCTTGCAGCAGGTTTTCACGCACCAGCCTGGCGTTGCTGTCGCTGCTTTGTTCATCCACCCAGCGCTCATCTGCCAGCGTGATATCGATACGCGACCAGGCTAGCGGCTTGGCAGCCAGGGCTTTAAAAAAAGGCACCGGGGTCGAGCCACCGGACACGACCAGAAGCACGCGCTCCTGGCGGTCTAGATCTTCACTCAAGGCCTGCGCGACCGCTTCAGCTAGCTGTTCCGCCAGCTTTTGACGTTGTTGGCTCATGTTAATAATCCTCGTACCAGCTGCGACCATCCTGGGTAATCATCGCAATGGAGGCAACCGGCCCCCAGGAGCCCGCCGGATAGCGCCTCGGTGGGGTTTCACGACTCTGCCAACCGGCAATTAACTGATCGCACCAGCGCCAAGCGTGTTCCACCTCATCACGGCGTACAAACAGATATTGCTGGCCCTTCATGACTTCAAGCAAGAGGCGCTCATAAGCATCGGGAATACGTGATTTAGGGAAGGCACTATTAAAATCAAGATGTAAGGGCCCTGGGCGCAAACGCATGCCTTTATCCAAGCCACTGTCTTTGGTAAGTACTTGTAGGGCAATTCCCTCTTCCGGCTGAAGGCGAATAATTAACTTGTTAGAAGCAATATCGCGCTGGTCCGGATCAAAGATATAGTGCGGCTGCTGGCGGAAATGGATCACAATTTGCGAAAGCTTTTCGGGCATCCGCTTACCGGTGCGAAGATAAAAAGGCACACCCGCCCAACGCCAGTTAGACACCTCGGTTTTCATCGCAACAAAGGTTTCCGTCTGGCTCTGGGTATTAGCGCCCTCTTCCTCCAGGTAACCAGGCACCGCTTGGCCATCGCTGGTGCCGGCAATATATTGCCCGCGTACCACATCGCGCCCTAGCGCCTCCCCTGTAAAAGGTTTCAGCGCTTTCAACACTTTTACCTTTTCATCACGAATGGCATCCGCATCCAGGTTAGAGGGCGGGTCCATGGCGATCAGACATAACAGCTGCAGCAGGTGGTTCTGCACCATGTCACGCAGTTGGCCTGCATCATCAAAATAGCCCCAACGCCCCTCAATACCGACCTTTTCGGCCACGGTAATCTCAACGTGGGAAATATGATTCTGGTTCCACTGAGTGCCGAAGAGCGGATTGGCAAAGCGCAGCGCAATCAGGTTCTGAACCGTTTCTTTACCCAAGTAGTGGTCAATGCGGTATACCCGTGACTCAGGAAATACGGCACCAATGGCATTGTTGATCTGTTCAGACGATGTCAGATCGTAGCCAATCGGTTTTTCAACAACGACGCGGGAGTCTTCGTCCAGACTTCCACTGGCCTGAAGATGGTGACAAATATCGCCATAAATACGCGCGGCAACAGAAAGGTACACCACCATCGGTTGTTTTGAGCCTTCTCGCCATTCGCGAATGGCTTCAAAGCCCTCTACTGTTGAAAAATCGAGCTGACGATAATCCAGACGATTTAGAAAGCGCTCAAAGCTTGAGTCCTCTAGTTCGCTGCTTTTGAGCCGTTTACGCAATGCGCCGCCAACCAGTTGCCTGAACGACGCCACATCATGCTCCTGACGCGCCAGCCCCATAATGCGGGTGCTTTCAGGCATCAGGCCTTCACGGTCAAGATGATATAAAGCAGGAAACAGCTTGCGCATGGCGAGGTCGCCCAACGCCCCGAAAAGCGCTAGATCAATGGCATGGTCACGTTCACCTAATGGGGCGCCTGGGGAGGCATATGACTGGCTCATCTCTGCTCCTATTTATTATCCACGACCGTCTACGTGGTTAGATTACCTAAAATCTATCTAAAAAAAGGCATCATGCGCAATATTTAATGTAATTTTACTACAATAAAATATTTTTGGAGCGATTCGACGCGCTTTTATTTCGCTATAAACACACTCTACGTGCTTGATAGCACCTGCCGCTACCACTGGATACCCCCACTGATGCCGCCACCATAGGAAGAATGACCTCCATAGCTGGGGCACTTATGCGCTGGCTCGCTTGCCAGCCATAGGCCTCTTAGTGCGGCATGACTGAAGGATGCGATCAGCGCTGCGCCTAGTGCGGTACGCGTGAAATGATGAGTGGTCATTTTCAGTCTCCTTGAGGATTATTATCAACCGCCGTAAATGGTGGCTGTATAGGGGATACACGCGAGGAGACGTTTTGGATGCAGTCCTATTAAAAAAGATTCTTTTTATTAAAAATAAAGGCCGAAAATAAATTTTCGGCCTTTAAATCAAACATTAACAGCGCACTTCAAAAATAACTATTTTGCGGTTGCCTGCATCGCAATGGCGGTATCCAGCATACGGTTGGAGAAACCCCACTCGTTGTCGTACCACGCCATTACTTTTACCAAGCGACCATTCACACGGGTGTGATTGGCATCAAATGTTGATGAATGCGCATCATGGTTAAAGTCGATGGATACCAGCGGTTGAGCATTGACAGCCAGTACGCTCGAGTTGGCAGCGGCCTTTTCGAGGATCTGGTTGATCTCTTCCTTGCTGGTATCGCGCCCTGCGTTAAAGGTTAGATCCACCAGCGACACGTTAATCACCGGTACGCGCACGGCCAGCCCATCCAGCTTACCTTCCAGCTCAGGCAGCACCAAACCCACCGCAGCGGCGGCTCCGGTTTTGGTCGGGATCATGGAGTGAGTGGCGCTGCGTGCGCGGTACGGGTCGGTATGGTAAACATCCGAAAGATTCTGGTCATTGGTATAAGCGTGAACAGTCGTCATCAGGCCGTTTTCGATACCTATAGTGTCGTTCAGCGCTTTGGCGACCGGTGCCAGGCAGTTAGTCGTGCAGGAGGCATTGGAGACAACCTTATGCTCAGCAGTCAGCACGTCATCATTAACACCGAAAACAATCGTTGCATCCGCATCCGGGCTGGGTGCCGAAATCAGTACTCGTTTAGCGCCCGCTTCCAAATGCTTGGCAGCGGCTTCTCGCTTGGTAAACAGCCCCGTGCACTCCATGACCAAATCGATATTCATGGATGCCCAAGGGAGGCTGGCAGGGTCGCGCTCGGAAGAGATCGCAATCCGGTCGCCGTCAACGCTGATACTTTCTGCGTCGTGCTCTACAGTGAAGGGGAAATGCCCATGCACCGTATCGTGGCGTAGTAAATGCGAATTTAGCGAAGGATCGCCAAGGTCATTAATCGCCACTACCTGAATTTTGTCACGGTAATCGTTTTCATACAGGGCGCGTAAGACGTTACGGCCGATCCGTCCAAACCCATTAATAGCAACTCTGATCGTCATGCTGACACCTCATGCTCGGTGGTGGATGGCTTCATTCAAGTAAAAAAATTACCAAAAAGACACGCAAAAGCGTTTTAAAAAGAACAAAATCGCTTACAACGCTGCTTTACTGGCTATTGAATAACCTATTTGTAGTAAAATTACTATATTATCACTATGGTCGTCTACACTTCACGCCGACAATTAAGCAGTCACCTTGCAGTCTGACAACACTGGTTTTTTGCTTTTTTTTAATATTTAAGGAGAGCCTGCTCATGAGCCTATCGAATTCACCTTTGCCGCTTCGCCGTACCAAAATTGTTGCCACACTAGGCCCTGCCAGCGACCAGCCAGGTATTCTTGAGGCGATGATCACGGCAGGCGTCGATGTCGTTCGACTTAACTTCTCCCACGGCTCTGCCGATGATCATCGTCGACGCCTACAAGATGTTCGCGATATCGCCCAGCGCTTAGGTAAATGTGTTGCAGCACTAGGCGATTTACAAGGTCCTAAAATTCGCATCGCGCGTTTTGCTGAAGGCCCTATTCATTTATCAGTAGGCGAAGCGTTTATTCTAGACATGGCGCTGGATACCAATGCGGGCAACAGTGAACGCGTTGGTTGTGACTACCCATCACTTATTGATGATGTAGCCCCCGGCGACCGGTTGCTGCTGGATGACGGCCGCGTTGTTCTGGATGTGACCTCCATTGCGGGCCAGGAAATACACACGAGTGTTCATGTGGGTGGCAAGCTCTCCAACAACAAGGGCATCAACAAACAGGGCGGTGGCCTTTCTGCTCCCGCTTTAACCGACAAAGATAAGGCCGATTTAAAAACGGCAGTGGAAATCGGCGTGGATTATCTGGCGGTCTCCTTTCCGCGTTCAGCAGACGATATGCGGGAAGCACGCGCACTGCTGGGCGAAGAAGGCAAAGAGATTGGCCTGGTCGCCAAGCTGGAGCGTGCCGAGGCAGTGGCAGATGATGAAACGCTGGACGGCATCATTATTGCCTCTGAAGCCGTTATGGTGGCGCGTGGCGACCTGGGTGTAGAAATTGGTGATGAAGCACTCATAGGCACCCAAAAGCGCATCATCAAACATGCCCGCTCGCTTAACCGCGCCGTGATTACCGCCACCCAAATGATGGAGTCGATGATCGAATCCCCGCTGCCCACACGCGCTGAGGTGTTCGACGTGGCCAATGCGGTGCTGGATGCGACCGACGCCGTTATGCTTTCAGCAGAAACGGCAGCCGGTGAATTTCCGGTAGAAACCGTTGAAGCCATGGACCGCGTTTGCTTAGGCGCCGAGCGCGAGCGGCTGGCACAGTCGTCTGGCCACCGCATGCATGAAGGCTTTGAGCGCATGGATGAAACCATCGCCCTTTCGGCCATGTACGCCGCGAACCATTTAACCGGCGTTAGCGCGATTGCCTGCATGACATCAACCGGTTACACACCACTGATTGCCTCGCGCATTCGTTCTGGCCTGCCAATTGTTGGCTTGGCGCATAGTCCCGTTGCCCAGCGCCGCATGGCACTTTACCGTGGCGTGGTATCGCTCCCCTTCAACACCACCCAAATGGAGCCCACCGAAGTAAACCAACAGGCGCTGAAATTGCTTAAAGCCTATGGTCTGGCACGCCCGGGTGGGCATATCATTCTGACTCGCGGCGATCATATGAACGCTCATGGCGGCACCAACACCATGAAGATTATCGCTATTGAGCAGGAAACATCAGGAGAATAAACAATGAACGATGCCCGACCGCCTCGCCAAGCGCTACGTACCTTACCCGCTCAAAAGCGTATTGCGCTTATCGCCCACGATGGCAAAAAGAGTGAACTACTGGAGTGGGCGGAACGCTGGCAGGAGACGCTGCGCCAGCATCACTTAATGGGTACGGGCACCACCGCAGGCCGGTTAACTCAGCAACTGGGCTTGAGCGTTGAAGGGTTAATGAGCGGGCCGCTAGGCGGCGACCAGCAGATCGGCGCACGCATCGCCGAGCAAAAGCTCGATATATTGGTGTTCTTCTGGGACCCGTTTGCGCCACAGCCCCACGACCCCGATGTTAAAGCACTGCTACGCCTTGCCACGCTGTGGAATGTACCTGTCGCCAACAACGCAGCCAGCGCGGACTTCCTGCTCTCATCGCCCTATCTAAGTGAGCGCTACGATATGTCGATACCCGATGCTAACGCTTGGGCCAGCGCCAGGGTTTAACTTAAGGATTTAGCGCCCTTACCCACGCTGAAAAAGATGCCGCTTAACGACCTGCTGCCCGACGCCACCCTGACCTCGGGCAGCTTTCAGCGCACTGTTAAGCGTCAATTCCGCTATCCGATCATAATCCTGGTGCACCGAATTAATCGGCTGAGGCAAAAAATCCAGCAGGCGGTGATCACCAAAAGTGGCAAGCCGGATATGCCTGGAAAGCCCTCCACGTTCTAAAAACGCATCTAAAACGCCCTCCATCAAGGTATACGATGCGGTCACCAGTGCATCCAGCCCCTTGGGCTCGCTAAGCAGCTGTTGGGCAAGTTCCATCGCCTCACTACGCTCGTAGCGCTCAGCGCTCAAATACACTTCCTCGATATCGCGATCTTTTAACGCGGCCTCAAAACCGGCCCGGCGCTCACGACTAATAGACAACTCAGGCATGGCATCAAGCCAGGCAACTCGCCGCGTATCCTGGTTAAGTACCGAGAGCGTTAAACGCTCAGCGGCATCGTGATCATCACTAACAACACTGGAAAAGTAGTGGCTATCCAGCCCTCGGTCCATGCCCACCACGGCCCAGCCGTCGTTAACCAATTCCCTATAAAATGGGTCAACGTCGGCCAGGCAGCTGGCAGTAATCAGTACTTCACAGCGCTGAGCACGCAGGGCAAGCGCCAGGGCGCGCTCACTTTCGGCACAGTCATCCGAGCTTACAATCAGCAGCCGATATCCTTGCTCGCGCGCACCACGCTCCAAGCGCTTCGCCAAGCGTGCATAGCTGATGTTTTCAAGGTCAGGCACGATTAAACCAATCAGCCGACTGGCACCTCGGCGCAGCGCCGCCGCCTGTGGATCAATCTGATATTGATGCTCACGAACAACGCTCATGACCTTTTCAATCGTGGCGGCACTGATACGACGCTGTTCAGCCTGCCCATTAATGACATAACTGGCCGTGGTGCGTGAAACACCTGCAAGCCGCGCAATATCGGCTAATGTCATGTTTTTTCTCCTTATAAGCCTGCAAAGTGTAACAGCGCCTTGACGAGACCCCCACCAAAGTCTAAAAACACACCCCTTGCGCCTTTAGCTGAATCGTTTCAGCATTATCATCATAGACGGTAGGCATCGATCAATACCGTTACTCGGCATTTGTGTCCTTTACGTCGTCGTCGAGCCGTTACCGGACTCGTCCTTACAGGAGAATTGCATGCTCACACTCGGTCCTAATGACATCTTGCTTGACCGCCACGCCAACAATTGGCAAGCGGCGCTGGATGAGGCCGCCCGGGTACTGGCTGACGCGGGGCTGGTTGATCCTGCCTATCGCGAGGGCCTGCATGCCCGTGAGGCGCAGTCATCTACCTATCTGGGTAATGCTATCGCCATTCCCCACGGCACGCCCGAAAGCCGCCAGCATGTTAAGCGGACTGGCGTTCGAGTACTGCAATTTCCAGAAGGCATCGAATGGCACGATGGCAACCGCGTCTATGTACTGGTGACGATTGCCGCACAAAATGATGAACATTTGGATATTTTGCGCGCCCTAACGCACGTACTGGACCGTGACGGCGTTGCTGAAGCGCTTGCCGCAGCCCGCTCCACCGAGGACGTCGCTCGCCTGCTGTCTAAATCTGCACCCGCGCCCAGACTGGATAGCGACACGCTTTGCCTGCAGTTTCCCGCACAGAGTGTTCAGGAACTGGCCCTGGCAGCGGCCGCCCGCTTACGCCAAAGTGGCTGCGTAGATAACCACTTTATTGCCGATATTGCGGCGAAACCGCCGGTTTGGCTGGGCGACGGTTTTTGGCTTGCCAGCAGCGCCAGCGGCGTCCAACAGCCTGCGCTGGGCGTGGCGACACCGGTCGAAGCACACATGGAAGAGAACGGCCATGCTGTTCACGGCCTGTTTTGCCTGGCAGCACAGGGAAGCGCGCACACCTCCCTGTTGGAGCAACTTCAGAAGGTGCTCGAAAACACCCCAAGCCGCGCGTTACTAAAGGCAGGTGCCGCCCAAGTGCTGGCTCAGCTTGCAGGTGAAACAGCCAATACGCATACCCAGCGCGTGCGGGTATTAAATCCCCACGGCCTGCACGCCCGTCCGGCTAAACAGTTGGTGCAGGTAGCTCGAGCACAGGCCGTTGCGATTAACGTTCGCCTGGAAGAAGGCAGCCCCGCCAGCGTTTCCGCAGCGAGCCTGACCAAAGTCATCGGCTTGGGCGCACGCCGTGGCCAGTGGCTGGTACTTTCTGGCGAAGGCAGTGAAGCGCCACAGGCACTGGCCAACGTCGCGGATGCAATTGAAGGCGGCTTGGGTGAAAAGGTAGCGCCTTTTGACAGCGGCCGAGAGCAGCTGGCGACCCACCCTGCTCACGAGGAAACCGTTACGCCTTTGACAGCCGATACACCGCATACGGCGATTGCGGCCTCCCCCGGGCTTGCGATTGCGCCGGTGTTTGTTATTCGCCCTCAGCACTTTGATTACCCGGAACAGGCTGACAATCCCGACCGCGAACTGACCCGGCTGCACAATGCCATCCAGGAGGGCATTGCCCAGCTGGAAGCCCTGGTGCGCAATGCGCCGGGTGGCGAAGTGGCCGATATCCTCTCCATGCATGAAGAGATGCTGGATGACCCCGAGCTGCACCGCGCCGCCGAAGATGCCATTCGTGAAGGCCGTTCAGCAGAGGCGGCCTGGTGGGAAGCGATTGAAACCGCCGCCCACGCGCAAGAAATGCTTGCCGACCGCCTGCTTGCTGAGCGTGCCGCCGACCTGCGTGATGTAGGTCGTCGCGTATTGAGTGTTTTGTGCGACACCCAACTTCCCGAGCCACCCAACCACCCCTACATTCTGGTGATGGACGATATCGGTCCTTCCGACGTAGCGCGCCTGGATACCTCCCGCGTGCGCGGTCTTTTGACCGAACGTGGCGGCGCCACTGCCCACAGCGCTATTTTGGCCCGTGCGCTGGGCATACCCGCGGTGGTGGGCGCGGGCAAAGCGGTAATGGCCTTAGCCAATGCCAGCATGATGATTCTGGACGGCGAGCGAGGCCGCGTCACTCCTTCGCCTTCTGAGCAGCGCTTACGCCGCGCCGAGCAGCAGTTGCTTGATTTACAGGCCCGCGAAGCCGATGCCTGGGAGCGGCGTTATGAACGCGCCCAAACCCGCGACGGCCACTACGTGGAGGTGGCTGCTAACCTGGGCAACACCGCTCATGCAGAAGATGCGGTTGAGCGTGGTGCCGAGGGCGTTGGCCTGCTGCGCACCGAGTTCCTGTTTATGGCCCACTCAAGCACACCCGACCTTCCCACGCAAACCGCCGAGTATCGGCAGGCCATCGACGCCCTGAATGGCCGCCCGTTAGTGGCACGCACCCTGGATGTGGGTGGCGACAAGCCCCTGCCCTACTGGCCAGTCCCCCAGGAAGACAACCCGTTTTTGGGTTTGCGTGGCATTCGCCTAGCGTTAACCGAGCCCGACGTACTCGAAACCCAACTGCGCGCGCTACTCATGGCAGCCGCCCCGGTAGCGGGTTCAGAAGCGACGCCCAGGCCGCTGCGGATTATGCTGCCAATGGTCAAGGACGTGGCTGAATTTCGCGCCGCCAAAGCCATTTTTGACCGTTTGCTTGCGGAAATTCCCGCGGATGAGCGCGCAAACGACGTGCAGCTAGGCGTGATGATTGAGATCCCCTCCAGCGCACTGCTGGCACCAACGCTTGCCGCCGAGGTGGACTTCTTCTCGGTTGGCACCAACGACTTAACCCAGTACACGCTGGCGATTGACCGCGGTCATCCAGAGCTCTCTGCCCAAGCGGATGGCCTGCACCCGGCGGTCCTACGCTTGATCCAGATGACCGTTGACGCCGCTCATGCCCAAGGCAAATGGGTCGGCGTTTGCGGTGAACTGGCCTCGGATACGGCGGCTATTCCCGTGTTAGTGGGGTTAGGCGTTGATGAGCTTTCAGTTAGCGCCCGGCAAATTCCGCTGGTGAAAGCTCGCCTGCGCGAGTTCGACTTGGCCGATGCCCAAGCCAGTGCGCAACTGGCCCTAAGCCAGGCGACCAGCGCCGCTGTGCGCGACGCGCTGGAGGCACACTAATGGCCCGGGTTATTACCGTTACGCTCAACCCAGCGCTGGATTTGGCATTTGACCTTGAAGAGTTAACGCTGGGCACGGTTAACCGCCCCAGGAACGCACAGCTGGAAGCCGCGGGCAAAGGCGTTAACGTTGCACGAGTGCTGGCCTCGCTGGGCCATCACGTGGTGGTGAGCGGATTTCTCGGGCGCGATAACGATGGCCCCTTCCAACGGGCGTTTACCCAGCTGGGCGTTACGGATGCCTTTGTCCGCGTGCCGGGGGAAACCCGTATTAATGCCAAGCTGGCGGAAAAAAGCGGCCGGGTGACCGACATTAACGGCCCCGGTATCGGCGTAGACGCCACACAAGTCACCGCGCTTCTGAACAGCATTAAACAGCAGCTAAACGCTGAGCCTGCCGATGCCCTTCTTGTGGCAGGTAGCCTGCCCCCTGGCTTAAGCCTGACAAGCTTTGCCACGTTGCTGACGGAACTAAAAGCTACCGGCGTGCCGTTATGGGTGGATACCAGTGGCGAAGCCCTGCTGTGCGCGATTGCGGTAGCCCCCGAAGCCGTTAAACCCAATGAATTGGAACTTGCCCACTGGGCCGGTGAGGCACTGGATGATCACGCCAAGCGAGTAAGCGCCACCTGCCGCCTTTATCAGGCAGGTATTGGCCAAGCGCTACTTTCTGCCGGGGCCGACGGCGTTATTTGGGTGAACGCCAAGGGCACCTGGCAGTCAACGCCGCCCCGCGTTCAGGCAGCCAATACCGTGGGTGCCGGCGATACCTTTGTGGCTGGCATGCTCCACGGCGTGCTCAGCCAGCAAAGTGACGAAGAAACACTGCGTTTTGCCACGGCGCTTTCCACCGAATCTGTTCGCCATGTTGGCGTGGGCAATGCCCACGCGGACGACTTTGCCGTACTCCTACAACATACTCAGGTCCAGCGCCTGCACGCCAGCCGCACCGAGGGAACGTCACAATGAATATTATTCTAATTACAGCCTGCCCCAGCGGCATGGCAACGACTTTTTTGGCCGCCCGTCGCCTTGAACAAGCCGCTCAGCGCTTGGGTTGGAAAGTGCATGTAGAAATGCACGGAGAACTAGCACCGGTCGAGGCCGCCAATGCCGAACAAATTGCCCATGCCGATTTAATTGTCGTAGCCGCCGAGCACGTACCCGCATCGGAGCGATTTGAAGGCAAACGCCTTTACCAGGCACCGATTGCTCAAGCGTTGCCTGACCCGGACGCGTTTTTAACCACCGCTAAACGCGAAGCACCGTTGTATAGCGCCCCGGCGGCTACCTCTCAAACAAAAGCGCCAGCCGCTGCCGGCGGCCAAACCATTGTGGCCGTCACCGCCTGCCCCACCGGTGTTGCTCATACCTTTATGGCCGCAGAAGCGCTGGCTGAGGCGGGCAACGCCATGGGCCACTCAATACGTGTGGAAACCCAGGGCTCAGTCGGCGCCCAGGACAAGCTAACGGAAGACGAAATCGCCGCCGCCGACGTTGTCATTCTGGCCTGCGATATTGAAGTTGATCCAACGCGTTTTTCCGGTAAACGCGTGTACCGCACCTCGACCGGTACAGCGCTTAAAAAATCCCAGGCAACGATTGAAAACGCCCTAACCCAGGCCAGTGTGGAAAGTGCAGGCACGGCTAATACGGCTTCAAACGATGGCAAAAGCCTGAAAGAGAAAGGCGTGTATAAACACCTGCTCACCGGCGTGTCGTTTATGCTGCCCATGGTAGTGGCGGGCGGGCTACTAATCGCCCTGTCGTTTATGTTCGGCATCGAGGCGTTCGAGCAGGAAGGCACCCTGGCCGCTGCGTTAATGCAGATTGGCGGCGGCACCGCGTTTGCGTTGATGATTCCGGTATTAGCAGGCTATATCGCTTACTCAATTGCCGACCGCCCTGGTATTGCGCCGGGTATGATTGGCGGCATGCTGGCGGCGGACATTGGCTCGGGGTTTATTGGCGGTATTCTGGCAGGCTTTCTAGCCGGTTACGTAGCCCTTGCGGTCACTCGCCATGTGAAGCTGCCTTCGAGCATCGAGTCACTTAAGCCCATCCTGATTATTCCGCTGATCGCGAGCCTTGTGACAGGCCTGGTCATGATTTACATCGTGGGCGAACCGGTTGCCGCGCTGCTTAATGCGTTAACCAACTTCCTGGCGTCGATGGACTCCACCAATGCTGTATTACTGGGTATTTTGCTGGGCACCATGATGTGCTTTGACTTGGGCGGCCCGGTTAACAAGGCGGCCTACACCTTTGGTGTGGGCCTCTTGGCCTCAGGCACCTACGGCCCCATGGCCGCGATTATGGCGGCAGGCATGGTACCGGCCATTGGCATGGGTATCGCAAGCTTCGTGGCACGCAACAAATTCTCCGAGCCGGAACGTGAAGCCGGCAAGGCTTCGTTCGTACTGGGGTTGTGCTTTATTAGTGAAGGCGCGATTCCGTTCGCGGCCAAAGATCCGCTGCGCGTTATTCCCGCTTGTATCGCTGGGGGCGCCGTTACAGGTGCGCTTTCGATGCTGGTGGGTGCCCAATTAATGGCCCCGCACGGGGGTATTTTCGTCCTGCTGATTCCTAATGCAATCACCCCGCCACTGCTCTACCTGGGCGCCATTGTGGCAGGCTCACTCATCACTGGCCTGAGCTACGCCTTTATTAAACGCGGCGCCGCTCAAGTGGCCGTCGCCAGCTAAGTGTTAGCTCAACACGAGCAGGCGCAATGCCTGCTCGTGGTTAGCCCTGTATAAAGGCTGCTGACGTCATTGCTGTTTTATTACCTGTTTTATCGCCACGCTCAACGGATAGTTGCCCTTATCGCTTTTTTATGTAGTATTTTTACATAATCGATATCACCGCCATTTACCCCAGTTAATATTTGCCACTCAACAACAACGGATACGCGCTCTATGTTTCAACTCACCCGTAGCGTTACGTGGCAGGCGCTTGAACGCCTGCGCGACAACACCCATAACGACCGCATCCGGGACTACTTCACTAACGACCCGAAGCGCTTTGAGAAGATGAACCTCAAGGTAGGCGGTCTGTTTCTGGACTATTCAAAGCATCATGTTTCCGACGCAGTGCTCACCAAACTGATAGAGCTTGCTGACCACTCCGCGCTGGTGCAGCGCCGGGCACAAATGTTTTCTGGCGATATTATCAACGTTACCGAAAACCGCCCGGTACTGCATACCGCGCTGCGTAACCTGAGTGACGAACCGGTGTATGTCGACGGCGAAGACGTCATGCCGGAAATTACCCGCACCCGCGAACAGATCAAACAGTTTTCTGAAACGGTACGCAGCGGAGAATGGAAAGGTTACAGCGGCCAGTCGATCAAGGATGTCGTTAATATCGGGATTGGCGGCTCGGACCTTGGCCCCAATATGGCGGTGCGCGCGCTACTTAAATATCGTCATCCGGAGATGCACTTTCACTTTGTATCCAACGTGGACGGCACGCATATCCAGAAGGTGCTTTCGCGCCTGGACCCGGCCACCACGCTGTTTATCGTCTCGACCAAGACATTTTCCACCCAGGAAACGCTGCTCAATGCAAAAACAGCGCGGCGCTGGTTCCTGGAGAACGCCGGAAGCGACGCGGATGTAGGTGCCCACTTTGTCGCCGCTTCGACCAACCGCAAAGCGGCCATGGAATTCGGCATCCGTGAAGAGAACGTGTTCGAGTTCTGGGCGTGGGTGGGTGGGCGCTACTCCATGTGGTCCTCAATCGGCTTACCGATTGCGTTATCTATCGGTTTTGAAGGGTTTATTGAGCTGCTGGAAGGTGCCCACGAGATGGACCGCCACTTTATTGAGGCGCCTTTTTCCGAGAACATGCCGGTGCTCATGGCGCTTATCGGCATCTGGTATATCAATTTTATTGGCGCAGAAACCCAAGCCATCGTGCCTTACGACCAAGCGCTTAACCAGCTGCCCTCCTTCCTGCAACAGCTGGATATGGAGTCCAACGGCAAATCGGTGGATATTTTCGGCCACCCGGTCAACTATAAAACCGGCCCGATTGTATGGGGTCAAACCGGCTCCAATGGTCAACACGCCTTCTTCCAACTGCTGCACCAGGGCACGCGCTACGTACCTATCGACTTTATCGCCTCGCTCAAACCGGAGCCTGGCATGGAAGACCACCACTTTGCGCTATTAACCAACATGCTCGCCCAGGCTAACGCTTTTATGGAAGGCAGCCAGGGCGACGGTAAAGAGTTAAGCCAGCACGACCCCTACAGCTGCCCCGGCAACCGCCCTTCCAGTACGTTACTGTTGGATGAACTCACTCCCCGCAATCTCGGCGCGCTAATCGCACTCTACGAGCACAAGGTCTTTGTTCAAGGCGTGATCTGGAACATCAACTCATTCGATCAATGGGGTGTTCAGCTAGGCAAGCGCATCGCCGGTGAAATCAGCGAGCGTATCGACACTAACGCAGCCGACTTTGATGCCTCGACCCAAGGGTTGTTAGAGTTGGTGCGGGCGCATTTTCCGGGTGACGGCGCCAGCACCAACAGTCAACAAGCTGAAAACGCCAAAAAATCGACCAGGAAAAAGAGTTAGCGGATTTTAGACATAGAGGAAAGCGTTTATTCAAAGCCCTGGCGTAATAGCCGGGGCTTTTTATACGTAATCTGTATTGATGCTGTATCGACGAAAACAGCGTGTTAGTTCGCTTCCATCCAGTACTGCGTTGATGCCTCACCGCATATTGTAAAACCCAACCGCTCGTACAGGGCGATGGCCAAGCTCTGCTTTAAAACACGAAGCCGTAAAGGCACGCCCAGCACTCTGGCCTTTTCAAGCTCCTGGCGCACAATGTGTGCACCAACTCCCCGCCCTTGATATTCCGCTAAAAGAAACAGATCCCGAAGCTGAAGAAATTCCCCTTCATTTGTAACCCATACAGCACCTACAGACTTACCGTTTAACGCCAAGACCTCAAAACCACCCTGGCGCCATTTTTCATCAAAAGCTGGCATTTGAAGCTCGGCCTCCCACGTGCCGAATTGACGCTCGACAACATTCTGGTAGGCGCTTTCATAAGCACGCCAAATAAAATCACGATCACTCTGTGCCGCTTTCAACCTGGCAATGTGCATTGCTTTATACCGCCCAAACCGATTTATGGAAGCTGAATATAAGCTTGCTGCCACAATACCGAAGGCTCATTGTCCAGGCCCGGCCATCATTGAAGCTACGATGGTTATTCGCCATGCTCTTCTCGCCACAACAGCGGGTAGTTAGATACAAAACCTGATGACGTTACCGTTAACTCCGTTTCAAATGCTCCGCCACTGGATGAGTAGTGAAATATTGATTCTGATAGCCGTGTGTAGCGTTGAGGGAGCTTTTCTAACGTCATCTCTGGAAATGTTAACCAAGCAGCGACTGCCTGCTCGGAGTCTCCTATAGCCATATTGCATCGTCTGATAGGCAGCAAATTCGTCGCTGGTGAAAAGGCGAGATCAACGTCAATACACCCTTCAACCTGAGGTTGCTCAACCCCGTTCAACGTCCACACATTGCCAGGCTCGACCATAAGTACCACATCAATCGGCTCATCATTAATGTTACCGACCACATGCACTTCTTGCGTTTTCCAAGCCGCATCGCACACGACTCTGTAGGAGAGCAAGCACTTGTGTCCCTTGGCTACGAAGATGGAAGATCCTGTCAGCAGGTGGCCTTTTTCGCCGCTGCTCACGCTACATAACTCATGTCCTGGCAGGTCCAACCGCTGCCAGACAATCGTATCGTTGGTTGGCATCGTCATAAATTCCGAACCTTACTCCTATCAATCACCCTATGCGGCGGTATCCCTCAAGCCAGTTCAACCTTACTAAAGTTAACTTATAAATGGCCGATAACGTCTATTAATAACAACGAAGGATCGACCATGAAGATCGGATTTTCCAATTTTATGTTGATAGGTACCCGTCACGAATCGTCTTCCGCTTTGAAGGTGTCTCGGGTCGCGAGCCAAAAGAGCCCGATGGTGGCAGCACCGGATGCTGACGATGCACTGACTAAACGCCTTAAAAAGCAGAAAGAGGCGTTTGAGCAACTGGCGGCCCTGCCCAGCCCGAAAGAGTCAGCGATGCAAAATGCTTCGCAGAAAGTCGGCTTTTTAAAGCAGCGGCTGGAAACACTTAAAGCGATGATGCGCTTTGCATCACCAGAACAGCTCAAATCCATGGCTAAAGAGCTTAAAAGCATCGCCCGCGAGCTAGGTGTGGCAGCGCGGCAATTAAATGATAGCGGCGGTGGTAGCGCTGGCCCTTCTGTCACGCCTACGGTAACGAGCGCCCAGCCAACAAGTGTCACCCCTACCGCTTCTCCTGACAGTGCTGAAAACGGCAGCGCCGATGCACAAGCTGACGCTCAAGCCGCCAACGCGACGCTCGCCAGTGCGGAGGCGGCCATGGTGAACCAGGAGGATGAGCAGAGCGAGCATGCCCAAGATGCAGCCACCACGACCAATAACGCGCCAAACGAGCCGGCCGTAATCATCACTTCGCAACCGCAGGATGATCGCCGTTCTCAAGGAATTAGTGCCAGCGAACACGCTCTACGCAGTATTTTGATCGACACAAAAAAAGAGCTTCAGGAAGCGATGAATGAGCTAAAGATTCGCCTACGTCAAGAGGATAAAGAAGCCCGCCGAGAACTAAAAAAGGCGGAAGAAGATATGAGAAAACTTGACCGGACACTGGCCCAGTCAACCTCCAATGCACTCTACTCTTCGCTAGGCCAAATGCTACCTACTACCGTGAACAGTGCCAGCGTAGTCACGGGTAGCATTAGCGTGGAAGTGTGACCATTCGCTCCATTACTCGAAATACTTCAACCTTCTATACAGCTTGGCTAGAAAGCGAGCGCCAACTATTAGGCCAATGCTGAGCACCACCGCTGCTAGCGAACCATAGGCCACTATGCCTCCCCATGCCCATTGGCCTATCGCTGTGCTTAAATGCTGAACGAAAAGATACACACCGATCAAGAAGCTGCCTGCGCGTACCAGGCCCTCCTCGGCAATCGTTAAAGCAGGCTCATCTCCAAGAAATTTATTGGCCAGCGTTACCGCAGAAAACCACAGTACGATACCCGCGATGATAGGAATAACAGCAGTGGCTGCGAGCCATGGCAGCCACTGGGCTAGCTCCGCATCGTAGCCGGGGCTAAACAGCAGCGGCGATACGCTTAGCAAAGGCGTAATGGCGAGGTAAATAGCGAGTAATCGAATCAAAAGAATGGAGAAAGGTTTCATAGGCTTACCTTACATTTAAACCTCCAGCATAAGCCAAATTTGGCCCAAAAACCTGGTACCCGATACAACATTGCCTTGGTAATTTCTTACCAAGGCAATGAAGCAGTACGGCTACACTCTGTATAACGGACGGATGTAGAACCGGTTGTTTAACGATCCCGAATGACAATCGGACCAATGGGCGCAACATTAGGCATGAACAGCATGACTTCGTTAACGTCGTGCATGGGGGCGACAAAATCGGCTTTCCAGGTGCCTACGCGTGGGTTCTTGTCTGGTTCGTAGTTAAAGCTCAGGCGCAAGCTGTCTGGCGCGACCACACCTCCATCTTCACGCAGCAGCGAGAACGACTGGTCGCCGAACTCGGCGTAGATCTTCCCGTCAATTCGATCTAG
>NZ_JBQSVC010000023.1:0-58360 GCF_052376035.1 Halomonas sp. AOP7-E1-9 | reverse complement strand
CGACCAGCTATCGGTCAACATCCACTCGTCTTCAACAAACACAGCCCACTGACGTTGATCAAGCGTAGTAAGGTCGGAAATCTGGTTGGTAGTGCCATCCTCCAGCTTCTCCTCCTCGTAACTGGCCCCCACCGTCACCATGTGCGTACCAAGCGGAATGACGGCACTGGTCTTGGCTGTCGTGTTGGTAATTTCGATATCTCGCGAGTCGTTGCGGCTATTTTCGCGCTGAACGAACGTTTCGCTGGTACCCCAATCAAAACGACCGCTATGGGTCACCGCCATATGCCGATTGGTAAATTTGTTGAGGCTGTCAGAGCAGCCGCCACGGCAACCTTCAGAAGGCGCAGAACGCCCCATCAACGCTTGGCGCTCTTGCTCAGTAATACCCGCCTCGGCGGTAACGTCGTGGTTGTCGCTGGCCGCCAAACTTAAACGCGCGGTCAAACTCTGCAGGCTTTTATCCTCATAGCCATTGATGATGTTGTCTTCATCACGCTGGGAGGCTTGACCATAGAGTTGAAGCCCTAGCGTATCGCCCACCAGCGGCCCACTTAGGTAGAAGTTACCTTGACGGCTATCGCCTGAAGAGCTGCTTTCCTGCAGCACGGTATCGACCTGAAGGTTGCCATGCCATTGCTGGGCGACCTTGCGAGTGATCACGTTGATTACCCCACCAATAGCGTCTGATCCATATAGAGTCGACATGGGCCCACGCACGATTTCAATACGCTCAATAGCTTGTAGGGGCGGTAGCCAATCCTGTTCGAAACCAGCGCTACCGTTCGGACGCGATTCTCGAGAATTCTGCGGACGACCATCTACCAAAACCAGCGTGTACTGGGCAGGCATACCGCGAATGGAAATGTCGTGCCCGTTATCACCCCCTCCGCCTCCGGTTACCGTTACCCCCGGTACATCGCGCAGCGCGTCCGTAATATTTTGGTAATGGCCTCGCTCCAACTGCTCGCGAGATAATACGCTAATGGAAGCGGGAGCGTCCTTTACCTGCTGTTCGAAGCCCGAAGCGGTCACCACCATATTGTTTAATGTCTCAGACTGCTGGGCCAGCGCGGTGCTTGTTGCCAGCGAGGCAACCGTAGTTGCAAGTAGCGTTAGACGAAATGAGTTAGGCATGTTATTTCCATTGTCTAAAATAATTAATCTGAATGGTAACTATTAGCATTATCATGTTACCTACAAAGTTCCACCATGGGACGGCACGGGGTGTTCGGTAATACGCAACCTAAATGCCAATTATTTTCATTCCACCCCAAAAGTGGCACAATAGACGCTTCTTAATTGACCTGTGGCGCGACCATGTATGACTTTGACGAACTGGCTGCTTTCGCGGATGTAATGGCGACCGGCAGCGTGACACGCAGTGCGCAAAAGCTGGGGTTAGCAAAATCAACACTGAGTCGTCGTATCAGCCAGTTGGAAGCACGGCTTAATCAGCCACTACTACGCCGCCAGGCCAATCGTTTAATTCCTACCGAGGCTGGCCTGCTCTTTCATACGTACTGTACTGAATTGCTCTCGATGGCAAGCCACAGCCAGGAAGCCTTGGCCGAGCTGCGCGAAGAAATTAGTGGCAAAGTCACGCTGGAAATCCATGGGGCCTTGGCGCGAAGCTGGATGGCCCCTGTGGTCAATGCCTTTTTAAACAGTTACCCAAAAGTAGAGCTAGAGCTTCGAACCCGCGAAACACCGCCCACCAAAATGCATAGCAATAGCGTGCATGTATGGCTGGGCTTTACCAATGAGTGCGGGCTTAACCAAGAGTGTCTGGGCCATTTAACCCGCGGGTTATATGCCAGCCCACGCTATCTGGCCGAAAACGGGTCACCAACCCATCCTGATGAGTTACCCCAGTACGCCTGGATCGACTTGCTCAACACGGCATCCAACGGACTAACGCTCCATCACGCCAGGTACGGTGATTATCTTTTCGACCCGCCACGCTCGCGCCTGCGCGTCGATTTGACCGCGCTGCATATCGACGCCATTGCGGGTCATCAAGGGATAGGTCTACTGCCCCACTGGTTAGTTAAACGGCGTGAAGAACATCACCCTGGCGAGCTGGTCCCTTGCCTGGTGGGCTGGGAGCCTACGCCGCTGCCCATTAATTTACTTTACGCTTACGGCCACCAACCTCGGCGAACCAACGCGTTGCTTGATTTTTTACGCCAGCACGTTCCCGTGCAGTGGCAGCGCACAGCCGTAAACGCTTAACGAATTTTGCGTATTCGCCTTGCCTATTAGCAGGCTCATTAACGACAATAGGCAACCCACGATTGCCAAGGACCGTTAATGCTTGCCGAACTGTTTGCTGTTATGGCCCCCGTACTTGCCGGTGCGGGGTTAGGTTTTTTGTGGATTCGGCTAGGACACCCTTATCCTGTCGATTTTGTTACTCGACTGGTTTTCAACATCGGCACGCCCGCGCTGGTGTTGGCCTCGCTTGCGGGTGCCGACATAGATGCCGACACCTTTGGTCGCACCATGCTGGCGACTGCGCTGGTGATCATCACCATGGGGCTAGCGACCTTTGCTGTTGCCAAGCTGCTGGGCCGTGACTGGCGCGTTCTGCTGTCTCCCATGATGTACCCCAATACCGGCAACATGGGGCTACCGGTGGTTCTTTATGCATTTGGTAGCGCTGGTTTTGCTTATGGCATCACGGTGATGGTAACGGTCTCGCTGTTCCAATTCACCCTGGGGTCTGTTCTCAACAGCCAGGGCAATCCGCTTAAAACGCTCGTTAAGACCCCAACGGTATATGCCATTTTAATTTCCATGGTGCTGCTGCTAACCGATACCTCACTACCGCCTTGGCTTGGCAACACCGTGGGCCTTATGTCGGGCTTTACCGTACCGTTGATGCTGATCACCTTGGGTGTTTCCTTGGCGAGCATTCAGGTAAAAAGCCTGCGTTCCGGGTTAGGGTTTAGCCTGGTGCGCATACCGCTGGCGACGGTGGCGGCCTGGTTCATCGCAGGCTGGGTAGGGCTTCCGCCGCTGGCGCAAGGCATTCTCGTTTTACAAATGTGTATGCCCGTGGCGGTGTTTAACTATTTATTTGCCCAGCGTGCCCGGCGTGAGCCAGCCTATGTGGCCAGCCTGGTATTTTGCTCGACCCTGTTAGCACTGATCTACCTACCGATACTGTTAGCACTCCTAATGCCTTCTCTAGGTGGGGAATGAGCCCAATAGGAAAAGTCCCTGCTAGACTGATGATGGCCTTATCACAAGGTTCGCCCCGCTGAGGTTCCCCTTGGGCTCATCACTACAGGAGAATGCGCTATGCACGTGGAACAAAACGCCAAGCCGGTTACGTCATGGCTATCAACCGTTTTGGGCGGACTGCTGCTAACGAGTGCAGTGGGTACGGCGCACGCTGAGGTTGTCCATAAATCTATCGAAACTGAGCATCTAGCCGTCGCCATTGAGCGGGTAGCCTCGGGGTTTGAACACCCTTGGGCGGTGGCATTTCTTCCGGATGGCCGCCTCCTGGTAAGCGAGCGCAACGGGCAACTAAATCTGGTGGATTCGCGCAGCGGTGAATACCAGGCGCTGGAGGGCATGCCAACGGTCAATCATCATGGCCAGGGTGGCCTGCTTGACGTGGTACTGCACCCGGATTTTGCAGACGGCAGCGGCGAACACGACTGGATTTACGTTACCTGGAGTAAACCTGACGCTAACAACAGTCGTACAGCGCTTTCGCGTGTTTACTGGCAAGATGACCAATTAGGCGATGTAGAGCATCTGTTTGAGCAGGATCGCGCCTCGGCTCCCGGCCGCCATTACGGCTCACGCTTGGCCTGGCTAGACGATGGTACGCTGCTTATGAGCGTTGGCGACCGGGGTTCGGAGCCTTCCAGAGCGCAGGCGCGCGATGACCACGCAGGCTCTACGCTGCGTTTGACCGAAACAGGCGGTGTACCGGAAGACAACCCGTTTGTGAATGATGCCAACACCCGAGATGAGATCTACTCGCTGGGTAATCGTAATATTCAAGGTATGACCGTATTGAAAAACGGTGAGCCGTGGGTATCGGAACATGGCCCGCTCACGGGAGATGAGCTGAATCACATCAAGGCAGGTGCTAACTACGGCTGGCCTGACGTAACGCTCGGCAACGATTACGCTACCCAGCAACCCATAGGCGAACAGTCGCTACCTGGCATGGAAGACCCGAATTATGACTTTAAAGGACGTTTTGCACCATCCGGCTTAGCCGAAGTCAGAGGAAGCACGTTTAACGCCTGGGAGGGCAACCTGCTCGCAGGTGGTTTAAGCAGTGAACAGCTGCTACGCCTCACGCTGAATGGCGATGAAGTTACTGAAAGTGAGCGTATTCTTGATGGTCATATTGGCCGTATTCGTGATGTGCGGCGCCATTTACTTGCTAACCGATGAGCGCCAAGGCAGCCTTTATCGGCTACTGCCTGCAGAATCCCCTTAATCCGGCGATTCTTTGATGGCCCCATGTTCATAACTCTATTCATCAACCGCCGTTTCTACTGATAATGCTTTTCACTGATGAAACGCTTAATGCCACCATGGAAGCAGCATGCGACTTCGTAATTTAATTATCATCACCGTCATCGTACCGCTGTTTGTTGTATTGGTGGTCTTCAGCTTAGTGGCCATAAAATCGCTGGAAGACAATGTTCGCTCCAAACTGCAAACGGAAGTCGAGATCATTACTCGGGCGCTTAGCACCTCACTGAGTGGTGCGGTTTCCCGAGACAGCCCAACACCGCTAGAAGAAGCACTGCAATCGGCGTTTTCGTTCCATCGAATTTATGGCGCTTACGTCTTTGACCTTCAGGGGCGCGAAGTTTACGGGCTGGGCTTAGGCAAAGACCTTTTCTCTCCCGAAGAGATCCGCCAGGTAATTGAGCAGGATGACCTTTACAGTAATTATCGCCAGTATGATGGCTGGACCTATTACTCGGCCATCATCCCACTACGCACCCAGGATGGCACCGTTCATGGTGCACTTCAGGTTAACCGCTTAAATACCGGCATCGAAAATTACACCGGGTTTATAAGTATTGTGGCGGTTCTGGTGTTTGTCATTGGCGCAGCTGGCATCGTCTTTAGCATTTGGTGGGGGTTTAGGCGCTATATTGAACGTCCGCTTAATCGTTTATTGCACGTTATGCTGCTGGTGGAAGACGGTGATCGTAGCCAGCGTGCGACGATAGACGGCCCGGCTGAGTATAGTCGGCTTGCCTCAGGTTTAAATGGCATGCTCGACGCCATGGCTGAAAAAGATCACGATATTGAAGAGCGTCAACAGCGTGAAATTGAGCTCGAAAAGCGCCTGCGTAAATCCAAAAAACTGGCAGAACTGGGTGTTCTTGCAGCCGGCGTCGCCCACGAAATTGGCGCCCCCCTTACGGTTATTAACGGCCAGGCCCAGCGGCTAGCTCGCCGAAACGTCATTGGCGATGAGGAACGGGCCAAACTTGTACGCATTCGCGGCGAAGTTGAGCGAATTGTCGAAATAGTTCGTCAATTAATGGAATTAGGCCGACAGCATAATGTCGAAAAAGGCGAGCTGGCGCTAGATCGGTTAATTCAAAATGCCAGCGATTTAGTAGAAGAGGAGCTTGAACCGCGAAATATCCGGTTGGATATCCATCTTCCCTCGCCCACGCCTCATTTACTGGCAAACGAACAGCAAATCGTTCAGGTGCTTACCAATCTACTGCGTAATGCAGCGCAAGCACCTAACGTAAGCCATATCCGCGTACGCGTACGTACGCATGAACATGAATTAACGCTCTATGTAGAAGACGATGGCCCAGGCATCCCTGCTAGCAACCATCAGCACGTTTTTGACCCATTTTTCACTACCAAACCGGTGGGTCAAGGCAGTGGCTTGGGGCTCTCCATGGTGCACCGTATTATTAATGACCACGGCGGTACGATTGGTGTGTTTGACAGCGCTCTTGGTGGCGCTGGATTTGAAATCACACTTCCACTTAGTGAAACCGCATCCGCTTGAGGACAACATTTGTGACCCATCAGGAACATCCTTTACCTTTGCTGGTAGTGGAAGATGACCCCGCTATCCGAGAGCTTTTAGAAGAAGAGTTGAACGATGCGGGCTATCAAACGCTTGGCGTGCCCAGCGCTGAAGAGGCCATTGCCCTACTAAGCCATACCCCTGTGGCCATGATGATTACCGATGTACGCCTGCCAGGAATGACGGGCATTCAGTTGCTGCAGCAAATTCGTCAAAGTGGCAGCGAATTGGGGATCATCGTTATTACCGCTTTTGGCACTATCGATCAGGCCGTTGAAGCGCTCAAGCTTGGCGCCAACGACTTCCTGACCAAGCCACTTGACCTTGATGCTATCCGTGAGGCGGTCTTTCGGGTGTTGGAGCGCCAGCGTCTATCGCTTTCACACGATACAGAGCTCAGCCACTTTCACGGCATTGTGGGCAAAAGTAATGTTATGCAGTCGCTGTTTCATGACGCATCGCGATTGGCTAAAAGTAATGCCCCCATTCTTATTTTGGGAGAAAGCGGTACCGGCAAGGAGCTTTTGGCGCGCGCCATTCATCAGGAAAGCCCTCGCCATGAGGCCCCTTTTATCCCCGTCAACTGCGCCAGCATACCTGCTGAGCTGATGGAAAGTGAGTTTTTCGGCCATGTGAAAGGCGCCTTTACCGGGGCCAATGAAGCTCGCAAAGGGCTTTTTCATACCGCTCAAGGTGGCAGCCTGTTTTTGGATGAGATAGGCGAAATGCCGATCAACCTCCAGGCCAAGCTGCTCCGGGCGCTTCAGGAAAAAACCGTGCGCCCGGTCGGCGGCGAGCGAGAAGAAGCTGTGGATGTGCGCATCATCGCGGCGACCCACCGCAACCTGGATAAAGAGATTGAGCAGGAGAGCTTTCGTAGCGACTTGTTTTATCGTCTGGAAACCTTTTCACTGCGCATTCCTCCCCTGCGTGAACGGGGCAGCGATATTGAACATCTGATTTTTGCGTTGATTGATAAACATGCGGAAGCGCAAAACAAGCAGATTGAGCAAATTGAGCCCGAGGCACTCAACAGCCTGCTGAATTACACCTACCCCGGTAACGTCCGCGAATTGGAAAACGCCATTATGCGAGCGGTAACGCTCAGTGAAGAGGGTCTTTTGCAGCACCAGGATTTACCCGAACGCTTGCGCGAGAATTCTCATCCGGAAGCTAGTGCCGAGATCACGCCGACATTAAGCGGAGAAGTACTGCCAGGTACACAGTTACCGACGCCCTCGCCTACTCGATGGCCTAGCCTGGAGGAAGTGGAAAAGCGCTATATTCGAAAAGTGCTCGAAGCGACAGGAGGCAACAAACGCCGAACAGCGGAGCTTTTGGGTATCGCTCGACGCACACTCTATCGCCGTCTTGAAGATAGCGAAGAGTAGATCAACAGGACCAGTTCAATCGGACTAGACCAACAGGACTCTGTATGAAAAGGCCAACAACAGTGCCTTGATGCGTGTTTTATCGACATAGCCAGGCGCTTCTACGATGCAAGCGTCTGGCTGCGGTAGCGCGGGTACACGGCTAGCGACCCCCAGTAGCATCATACTTCAGCGCAAAAAAAACCCTCGCAGGCGCGAGGGTAAAGATGATAAACCGTGTGGAGCAGCCGCAGGGAACGAACAGCTGAAGCGGCTTATCATCGTAGGGAACAGTACGTAGGTATTAGCCGTTAGTTAACTCATCATCATTTTCTTCATCGGCGGCTCCTGGCATGGGATCTGTACCTTCACCAAAACCGGGCTCTTCTTCAACATCCTGGGTACGCGCCTCATCTTCAGGCTGTATTGACTCTTGCGGGACAATTGCTTCATCGTTATCTGCTGAACCCGTGCCTGCTGGATCAGCGGGATCTGCGGCTTGATCCGTTGAGGAAGGCTCTTGGGTCATGGTGGCATCCTGCTCAACGTCAGGTGCTGCACTTTGCTCCATGGTTTCAGGCTGTTGGGCAGGCGGCAATTCTTCTTCATTGTCACCACAGCCAGCAAGCAAGAGGACACTGGCAGCAGTTGCGATCATGCACAAAGAAAGTAGACGTGGGCGCTTCGCTTTTACATCCGCGTGCTTATTCATAAAATTCATCTCCTTGAAACCTGCAAAAAACATCCTGAATCACTATCCCAAACCAAGCACACATCAAGCCAACTCAATGAATTATTAAAAATAATAATTAAAATCAACACCTTAAAAGAAACAATCACTATTAACAATCAACCACGCGTGGGCGCAAAATGACACATGTGGCATTTCTTGACCGCGCTTAAAGAGGCGTTGTGACACAACCCTCTCATTTATGTATAATATTTTTTAATAAATATACAACCATATACTGTTTTTTCATTATGAATGCTTTGTGTGGCTGCTTTATATAGAAGGTGGCGCTGCTTTTATGTAAATGGCGGCAAATCAGAAAGAGCAACCATACAAAGCGCCTCATACACATAAAAGGCATCGCCTATGGATGAGCAACGTCCTGTTAAAATTAGAGTCCGAGGCTTAAGTAAGGTCTTTGGTAAACAACCTCGAAAAGCATTAGAGCTACGCGACCAGGGTCTTAAACGTCCAGAAATCCTTGAACAAACAGGCCAGACACTCGGCCTTTCCAACATATCCTTCGATGTTTATGAAGGTGAACTCCTCGTCATCATGGGCCTTTCGGGCTCAGGCAAATCGACACTGATCCGCTGTCTTAATCGCCTGATTGACACAACGGAAGGTGAGATCATCATTGATGATGAAAACATCCCCACCCTGAGTGAAAAAGCGTTACTGGAGTGCCGACGCCGCCATTTCTCGATGGTCTTCCAAAATTTTGCGCTGTTTCCGCATCGCACGGTGCAAAAAAACGCAGAGTTTGGCTTGGAAATACGCGGCATTGATAAAGCCGAGCGTCATAAAATCGCCCATACCGCCCTTAAACAGGTGGGTCTGGAAGGCTGGGAGAACGCGTATCCCCACCAGCTTTCAGGGGGAATGCAGCAGCGCGTTGGCCTGGCCCGCGCACTGGCTAACGATGCCAGCGTACTGTTAATGGATGAAGCATTTTCAGCGCTTGACCCCTTGATTCGTAAGGACATGCAACTGGAACTTTTGCAGCTCCAAGCCAAAATGCAAAAGACCACGGTCTTCATTACCCACGATTTGGATGAAGCGCTGAATATCGGTGATCGAATCGTGCTGCTTAAAGATGGCGAAGTCGTCCAAATTGGCACTCCTGAAGAAATTCTGACCCAACCTGCGGACGATTATGTGCGTCGGTTTATCGAAGGGGTCGACCGCTCGCGTGTGCTAACGGCCGAGAGCGCTATGCGCCCACTGCGTAGCACCGCGCGTGATAGTGATGGCCCCCGCACGGCACTTCACCGCATGCGGGACCACGCAATTGACTCTATCTACGTAACTGACCGTGACCGCCGTCTGCTCGGGCTACTGGAAGCCGAGTCCGCGAGTACGGCGATCAAGGAAGGCGCCGAAAAAATCGCCGACTACCTGACTCAGGACTTCCGCAAAGTGTCCCCCGACGAGCCGTTGCAGAACCTGTTCGCCATGTTTAGTGAAAAGAGCTTTCCTATTGCCGTGGTAGATGAACAGCAACGCCTTCTGGGCGTTGTGGTGAAAGGCGCGGTACTGGATGAATTGGCACGAGCAGGAGAACCGTAATGGACATTCCCCGTATCCCGCTAGGCAGTTGGATCGAAGGTGGCCTCACTTGGCTAACCAGCGAATACTCTGTGGTTACTCGCGGCATTTCACGCTTTACCCAAACCGGGATTAACAGCCTGAATGATGGGCTGATGTGGCTACCGGAGTGGGCACTGCTGGCCATTATTGCGCTGCTTTGCTGGAGGCTTGCGGGCCCGCGCTTGGCACTGGGAGCGGTCCTTGGCTTGGCATTAATCTGGAACATGGGCCTTTGGGGACCCATGATCGAGACGTTAACGCTGGTGGTGATCGCAACCGTCGTTGCCGTTGTCATTGCACTGCCTATCGGCATTACCGCGGCCTTATCGGAACGCCTTTATCGCTTGTTCATGCCGCTGCTGGATTTTATGCAGACCATGCCTGCGTTCGTCTATCTGATACCGGCCATTCCCTTTTTCGGCATTGGTTCTGTGTCCGCCATTTTTGCCACGGTTATCTTTTCCATGCCGCCCGCCATTCGCTTTACGACGCTCGGCATTCGTCAGGTACCTACAGAGTTAATAGAAGCTGCGGATGCTTACGGCGCTACTCGAAGCCAAAAACTATTTAAAGTGCAGCTACCGCTCTCGTTACCTACTGTGATGGCGGGCATTAACCAAACGATCATGCTAGCGCTTTCCATGGTGGTTATTGCCGCGATGATAGGTGCCGATGGGCTAGGCAGCGAAGTATGGCGTGCAATACAGCGCCTGCGCCCAGGCGACGGCTTTGAAGCCGGTATTGCCGTTGTTATTCTGGCCATGCTGCTTGACCGTTTAACGCAGTCGTTACGCAAGACCTCAAGGTAAGCTGACTGAAATACCCAACGACAACGAGAAAATGAGAAGTAGCTTGATGGGGTGTTAGCCCCTTTGACTTGATGAGCTTTATTTTCACGACCATGCTGAATTGCCTAACATGATGTTATGTTAAGGCAAACAATACAAAAGGGAGCAAGTGAATGAAAACACGTATGCTAAATCGTCGTATCCGTCTGGCCTCTGCCGCATTGATTGCAGGTACTGGGTTAGTCGTAGGCAGTGCCGCTCAGGCGCAGGATCAAGGCACCATCAATCTTGCGTATGTTGAATGGTCGTCAGAAGTAGCCTCCACTAACGTCGTTGCTGCGGTGTTGGAGCAGGCTGGCTACGAAGTAGACATGACTTCGCTTTCCGCAGCGGCCATGTTCCAGGCGCTTTCAACCGGTGACGCCGATGCGATTGTTGCCGCATGGCTGCCGACAACGCACGCTGAGTATATGGAGCGCATTGGTGACCACGTCGAAGACCTGGGCCCCAACCTGGACGGCACCAAACTGGGGCTCGTCGTACCGTCTTACACAGACGTTGACTCGATTGCCGACCTTAATAGCAACGCAGACCTCTTTAACAGTGAGATCATCGGTATAGACCCTGGTGCAGGCCTAATGGGCTTGACGGAGCAAGTTGTCGATACCTATGACCTTGATCTTCGCCTGCGCAGTGGCAGCGACGCCACGATGGTGGCAGCGCTTAGTAACGCCATTAATAATGAAGAAGATATCGTGATCACCAGCTGGACGCCCCACTGGATGTTTGCACGCTGGGACCTTAAATACCTGGAAGATCCAGAAAACGTGTTTGGAGGCGCTGAGCAAATTCATACCGTTGTACGTAACGGTTTTGCCGATGAAATGCCAGAAGCCTACGCGATTCTCAATGCATTCGAATGGACCCCAGAGCAAATGGGTGAAGTAATGCTGATGAATCAGGAAGACGGAAGCGACCCCTACGAGAACGCCAAGAAGTGGGTCGAAGAAAACCAGGATGTGGTTGAGCAATGGCTAAATAGCTAATCGCTATCCACCACTGTGCCGACGTCAGTTGATACTGGGGTCGGCACCTTTGTTTGCACTTACAAAACAGTTCCAATAAAACAGCAATACAATGCTTGTTAATATATAGTTAAGCAAAACGACACTACGCGTGTTTTCTAATTAAAACGGAGAGGTACTCGTGGATAAACAAGAGCCCAATAGCTCCCCTGAGGAGCCAAAATCCCCTGAAGGCATACCCGCTCCCGATGGGGCGGCAAATCTGATCGATACCGACTACGTTGTTGGTCAGGACAACATTACGACCAATAAAATGGGCTTTGACCTTGACCTGCACGGCAAGGTGTTTAGCATTTCAGCGATTATTGTACTGCTATTCGTGGTCTTGACGCTGGCGCTGCAAGACACCATTGCGCCGGTATACGATTCCATTTTCAACTTCCTAACCGGCAACCTGTCCTGGTTTTTTATCACGGCTGCCAACATATTCGTTATTTTATGTGTTGGTTTGATTTTCTCCCCGTTGGGTAAAATCCGCCTTGGTGGCGTCGACGCCAAACCGGATTACACCTATATGGGCTGGTTCTCTATGCTGTTTGCCGCTGGCATGGGCATTGGCTTGATGTTCTTTGGCGTAAATGAGCCACTTACCCACTTCGGCACCGCCTTTGATGGCAGTAATTGGGCACCGCTGGGTGGCGCCGAAGGCAACGCTGCAGCAGCCACATCGCTAGCCATGGCAGCCACCATTTACCACTGGGGCCTGCACCCTTGGGCGATTTACGCCATCGTGGCACTTTCGCTGGCCCTGTTCTCGTTCAATAAAGGCTTGCCGCTTTCAATGCGCTCGGTGTTTTACCCCATTTTGGGTGAGCGCGTTTGGGGCTGGCCAGGCCATGTGATCGATATTCTGGCGGTGTTTGCATCGCTGTTTGGTTTGGCTACGTCACTAGGCCTAGGTGCCAGCCAGGCGGCAGCGGGGCTTTCGTATTTGTTTGGCGCGCCTGAAAGCGATGTCACGATGATTCTATTGATCGTCGGCATTACCCTGGTGGCGATTGCATCCATTGTTGCTGGTGTTGATAAGGGCGTGCAACTGCTCTCCAAGATCAACATCGCCATGGCGGCGTTGCTACTGTTCTTTGTGATTGCGGTAGGCCCGACTCTGTTCATCGCGACGGGCTTCTTTGAAAACCTGTGGAGCTATGCGACTCACTTCACCGCGCTTTCAAACCCGTTCGGCCGTGAAGATGCTAACTTCAGCCAAGGCTGGACAGCCTTCTACTGGGCATGGTGGATCTCCTGGTCTCCTTACGTCGGCATGTTTATCGCCCGCGTATCACGTGGCCGTACGGTTCGAGAGTTTTTGATTTCCGTACTTATTATCCCCTCAGTAGTATCGGTACTTTGGATGACGACCTTTGGCGGCACCGCCATTGATCAATATGTAAGCCAGGGTATTAGCACCGTGCGCGATGCGGGCGTCGACCTTCAGCTGTTCCTGATGCTGGAGCAATTGCCACTGGCACAAATCACCTCTTTCGTGGCGATTTTGCTGGTCATCATCTTCTTTGTCACCTCCTCCGACTCAGGCTCGCTTGTGATTGACTCCATCACTGCGGGCGGCAAAGTGGATGCCCCCACACCGCAACGCGTGTTCTGGGCGATCATTGAAGGCGCCATTGCCATTGCGCTGCTGCTGGGCGGCGGCCTTACGGCGCTACAAACCATGGCCGTTTCCACCGGTTTCCCGTTCACCATTATTCTATTGGTGGCGTGCTACGCAATCGTCAAAGGTTTGATGAGCGAACCCAAAGCGGTGTAATTAATCGGTACGCATGACCAAAACGGGCAGCCCAAGGGCTGCCCGTTTTTTTATGGATGCCGTGCTAGCACCAGATATTTTTTAAAGGCGTATCTGGCTGATAATGGGTGGCGATTTGCGCCTGGAGAAGTTCTGCCGTGGCCAATGCATCGACCAGCGCATGATGCCCCTGATAGGCAGGCAAACCATAGCGGGCACGGCTAGCGTTTAAACGTATTGAAACCGGGGGGCGTCCCAACCAGCGGCGAAAACGTGCCCATAACGTTTGTCGATGTATCCTCGCCTCAAGCGACATCGTATCGATCATTGGGAACATCACCCCCTCGCCCCGCCGTGCTTTAATCGCCGTATCCAGGAAGGGCCGCTCAATATTGCGAAAGTGCACCACGACCAAATGGCCCGCGAGCGCGTCCAACAGCTCATCCAGCACCACGTCCAAATCCGGGGCATCTGCCACCTCGGAATGGGTAATATGGTGGAAAGCTATCGAGGATTCAGACAGCGTTCTAGTGGGCTTGACGACCCAATAACGGCGCTCCGCGAGCTTGATACGGTCCAGTGTAAACGGCACGACGCCCATACTGACAATGGCATGGCGCCGCTCATCCAAACCGGTGGTTTCCAAATCCAGCGCAACCATCGGCACGTCAGCAATGGGGGTATCACCAGAAGGCAGTGATGTGGCAAAAAACCGCTGGATAGCAGGGTCTTTCGCCTGGCGCTCACGCTGCGCCATATAGTCAATCCAGTCGGGCTGGGTGATGCGGTGACGCGGGCGAATGCCTAGCATGTTAGTGCCTCTGCCGTTGAGCGGGCACCGGGTAACGGAACTTTAAAAATTTCTGAGCATTGCTAAGCACATGGAAAGCATCTTTCAGCGTATGCCGCTCGCTGTCCTCTACATTTTCAGGCTCAATATTGTTATCTGGCTCTCGGTCTTCCTGAATATCGATCATCTGGTGGCGCAACCGCGTCATACATAAAAACTCAAACGCATAGCTCAGCTTATCGCTAACACCTGGGGCTAAAAGCTGGGTATCGCTTATATCTTTTAGTCGCTGAAACGTATTTTGCGCTTTGGAACCACACGCCAGCGCATGGATACGGATTAGATCAACCATCGGCGCTGTGCCACGGCGTTTCAGGTTAATTGAATTGTTATGCTTGCCATCCTTTTCCATGACAAAGGTACGGAAGAAACCAAGCGGCGGCGTACGGTTCAACGCGTTACGCGCCATTGCCGCTAAAAACAACGGCGATTCAGCAGCTCTACGCGCAATTAGATCCTGTAGCGTTTCAACAAAATGTTCTTCGCCATAGATGCTATCAAGGTCAAAGAAGATCGAACTCTGCAGCAGCTTTTTAGGCGTCGGATTGGAAATCCAGTCTTCAAAATAGCCTTTCCAAACGCTCAGCGGCTGACGCCACTCTTGATTGGTGGCCATGATATCGCCTTTGCAGTAGGTGTAACCGCAGGCATCCAGCCCATCGCTAACAAACTTGGCCAGCGCATAAAAATAAGCATCATGCTCTTCAGGGATAAAGTCATCAGACAAAATGAGCGCGTTATCCTGGTCAGTCACAATGCTTTGTTCATTGCGTGCCATTGAGCCATTAACCATAAAACAGTAAGGTACCGGCGGTGGCCCAAGCTCAGCTTCGGCCAATTCCAGCAGGCGCCGGAAGAAGCTACGCCCCACCGTTGAAAGCGCGCTGCCCACCATTTGCGAGTTAGCGCCCTCCTGAACCATTCGTACAAACGCCGCACTAACATCAGGCGCCAGCTTGGCAAGCCCTTGTGCGCTGGACTGATTGAAAACATTGCTGACCAGGTAGAGTCCGCTATGCGTTTCATAGCGAATAATATCGGAAAGGTGCACCACGCCAACAGGCCGCTGCCGATACAGCACCGGCAAGTGATGAACATTGTTGCGCAGCATGGTCAGCATAGCCTCATATATCGACGCATCCGACTGTATGGTAATCAAATGAGAGGACGCGACATCGCCAATCGCGGTTTGCGGTGAAAGCCCCTCTGCCACGACCCGGGTTCTAAAGTCACTATCGGTAAAAATACCCACCATTTTCCATTTGGCGCCCTCGCTGTCTTGAAAACTGTAGCGCGGGCTGCCGGTGCATTGGGTGAGCACAATGGCCGCTGATGCCTGGGCATCGTTAATTTGCTGGGCAACCTGCTGAAGGCTGGTGGTGGATGCCACCATGACGGGATAGCGGGTCACCAGTTTGCGAATACGCGTGACCATCATATCGTTCGACTTTTTTTGTTGCTCGGCAACCGTTTCAAGCCGTGGCCGCTCAAGCTCTACAAAGTCAGCGAAGTTATCGTCCTCTTCGCATAAGCGCTGAAAGACATCGTTGGGAATAAAATAGATCAGCGTATCTTCAATCGCCTGGGCCGGGAAGCGCACTTTGTGATTCCGCAATAAGCTAAAGTGGCCAAAAATATCCCCCTCGCCTAATCGGTTATAAAGCTCACCCTGGCGGCGATACACCTCAACGGCGCCACTTCTTATAAAGCACAGCTCACTAACGATATCATTTAGCTCCAGGATCTCGCTGCCCGTTTTGAAATAGCTGACCTCAACGCGCTCGGCAATCGCATCAAGCAGCTCATCCGAGAGACCATCAAAAGGAGGAAACTGGCCCATAAATTGGCGTATTTCAAGTAGCTCTACGTCCATGTGATCTCCCAAGACGTGTCTAATAGATAAGCCGAGTTTGGCTCGGTTCATCACTAGCGTAAACCCTGGACGCAAAAAAAGCCCGACACCTGGGTGTCGGGCTTTGATGGTGTATCAACTAGCGATGGCTTAGGACTGGTTTGCCATCTCTTGAACACGCTGCATCATTTCCGGATCTTGCTGGATAGACTGACCGATAGCATTGAAGGTATCGACATCCAAGCCGCTGTCTTCAACCACTTCGATCATACGATCATTTGCTTCGGCGCGAACTTCCTGTTGGGCTGACTCATCTCCTGCCTCCTGCAGACGCTGTGTATACTCTTGCGAGATCACGGCGATTTCTTGAGAAGCATCGGCGAACTGCTGTAACTGCTGGTCAGAAAAATCCTGGGCGGGTGCTGCTTGCTGAGTAGCCATGGGATCCTGAGCCGGGTCCTGCGCTTGCTGGGCGTTGGCAGTAGATGCCATTAAGCCAGTAGCGAGCAGGGCAGCAGAGAATAGAGCAGTTATACGTTGCATAGTAAGAAACCTCATTGACGCGATATGAATGTGGTAAATGTGACGCAAGGATTCAGCACAGGTTCAATTTTTTAAGTAAGAGAACGTAACAAAATGAAGTTACGATAATAACAACACACATAAAAATATATAAAAACAGTTTATATTCAATCACTTATACAAAAAAATACCGCTATCATTTTGAATAATATTCGTGCACTTTTTTATAAATAGAAGCGCATCAAGGGAAGAAGCTGGCTTTAGCTCTTTAATCCAGCCTTCTATAGCCGTTCCAGGTACCCTACTCCGCCCAGGTTATGCATCTGCTGGCGTACCCATTGGCTACGCCTTTCCACTTGGGCGTCAGGTCGAGAGGCGCTGCGGGTGCGTGGGCTGGGGAGGATGGCCGCGAGCAGGCTTGCTTGGCGCTCCGTCATCGCTCCACCGGAGGCGCCAAAATAGTGTTGCGCTGCGGCTTCCAGGCCAAACACGCCGCTATCCCATTCAGCGATATTCAGATACACCTCAAGAATACGCTGTTTGCTCCAGAGAATTTCAATCAACAGTGTGAACCAGGCCTCTAACGCTTTGCGCGTCCAACTGCGCCCACTCCACAAAAAAACATTTTTGGCTGTTTGCTGACTCAGCGTGCTGGCGCCGCGCAAACGGCCGCCATCACGACTGGCTTCCCAGGCGCGTCGCAACTCAACAAAGTCAAAGCCTCGATGCAGAGGGAAGCGCTGATCTTCAGCAGCAATCACCGCCAACTTGGCATTGCTGGATAAATTGTCCCAGCTTCGCCACTGATGCTGAATGCGAATAGGTTCGCTGTTTACCCAGCTCTGTATTTTGCGCTCCACCATGATCATGGAGCCTGGCAAGGGCACAAAACGAAACAGAATGACCAGTGCCACAGAAAGAAGCACAAAAACCAGCACGCCGCGCCACACAAGACGCCATAGCTGACGAAGAAAGCGGCTCAGCGTACGTTTAAGCATCGTTATCCTTAAGATTTCATAAGATGTTCCGCATGATAACGTAGATGCTCCTCAATGAACGAGGCAATAAAGAAGTAACTATGGTCGTAACCCGGCTGACGACGCAGCGTCAGCGGGTGATCATGCGCTTCACATACGGCTTCAAGCCGCTCGGGCTTGAGCTGCTCTTCTAAAAACTGGTCCGCCTCGCCCTGGTCAATAAACAGCCGTTGACGCGAGGCACCATTAGCGACCAGTTCACAGGCATCGTACTGACGCCAGGTTGACTGATCCTCACCCAAATAGCTGGTAAACGCCTTTTGCCCCCAAGGGCAGTTCATCGGGTTCACAATTGGCGAGAATGCTGACACCGAGCTAAAACGACCTGGATGACGCAACGCTAAAATTAATGCCCCGTGGCCGCCCATCGAGTGGCCGCTAATCGACTCACGCCCGTTTACCGGGAAGTGCTGGCGTACAACGGAAGGCAACTCTTCAACGATATAGTCGTACATTCGATAGTGTGGCTTCCACGGCGCTTGGGTAGCGTTGACATAAAAACCTGCCCCCGAGCCAAGGTCATAACTATCGTGCTCGCCCGGTAAGTCTGTGCCACGCGGGCTGGTATCCGGACAAACGATGGCAATCCCAAGCTCTGCCGCTATCCGCTGGGCGCCCGCTTTCTGCATGAAGTTTTCATCGTTGCAGGTAAGCCCGGATAACCACCATAAAAGCGGTACACGCTCGCTTTCGGCTTGTGGCGGTAAGTACACCGCAAATTCCATATCGCAATCCAGCGCCCGAGAGTAATGGCGGTAGCGTTTGTGCCAGCCACCAAAACTACGATTGGCAGACACCAGTTCCAGGGTTTCACTCATGCTCATGGGGCAGGCTCCTTGCGAAAAGAGAAGCGCGGCAGTGCTGCCTGCCGCGCTTTATCAGTAAATTAACAATACAGACCTGTTAATAACGACCTAGTAATGCAGAACGGTGCGGATGCTCTTGCCCGCATGCAGCAGTTCAAACGCTTCGTTGATTTTCTCAAACGGCATATCGTGAGTAATAAAATCATCAATATTAATTTCACCGTTCATGTAACGCTCAACGTAGCCTGGCAGTTCACTGCGGCCTTTCACACCACCAAACGCGGAGCCTTTCCAAACGCGCCCGGTCACCAGTTGGAACGGACGTGTGGAAATCTCTTCCCCCGCACCGGCGACGCCAATCACGATCGATTCGCCCCAGCCTTTGTGGCAGCACTCAAGCGCTGAGCGCATCACATTGACGTTACCGATACACTCAAACGAATAGTCCACGCCACCATCGGTCAAATCAACAATAACCTGCTGAATGGAGTCGCTGTAATCCTTGGGGTTTACAAAGTCAGTCGCGCCAAACTGCTTGGCCAGCTCAAACTTATCCGCATTAACATCAATGGCGATAATTCGACCCGCTTTCGCCATGACCGCGCCCTGGATTACCGCCAGACCAATCGCCCCCAAACCAAAGACTGCGACGGTAGCGCCTGGCTCTACTTTTGCAGTATTGAGTACCGCGCCAATACCGGTAGTTACGCCACAGCCCAGCAAGCAGATTTTATCCATCGGGGCTTCTTTGGAAACCGCCGCTAACGAGACTTCAGGAAGTACGGTGTATTCGCTGAACGTGGACGTTCCCATGTAGTGGTGCAGCATCTTGCCATCCAGCGAGAAGCGCGAGGTGCCGTCGGGCATTACGCCTTTACCCTGGGTGGCACGCACGCTGCCGCACAGGTTGGTTTTACCTGACAGACAGAATTTGCACTTGCCACACTCAGCGGTATATAGCGGAATAACATGGTCGCCTGGCTTGAGGCTGGTCACCCCTTCACCTACTTCCTGAACGACACCAGCGCCTTCATGACCCAGCACTGAAGGGAAGAGTCCTTCCGGGTCAGCGCCCGACAACGTATAAGCATCGGTATGACAAACGCTAGTAGCCGCCATTTTTACCAACACTTCGCCCGCTTTCGGACCTTCCACATCAATTTCAACCAGCTCAAGCGGTTTACCCGCCTCTAACGCAACGGCAGCACGTGATTTCATAGTGTCACTCCTTAAGACAGTGGCGCAGTAAGTCGCCTGAACAGATAACGTATTGCTCCAATAGCGACAGTGTAAGGTAGCTAGAGGTACTAGAAAAAGCGGGATATACTCATAATATTATTGCCACTGAGCAACAATCACCTACAACGGATGAGCCTCCATGCAGCGCTGGGATCGTGTCGAAGCCTTTATTGAAGTGGTCAGACTGGGCACATTTTCTGCGGCCGCAAACCATCTAAAAGTATCAACCTCGCATATTAGCCGCTTGGTGAGCCAACTTGAAAACCAGCTCGGCATTCAGCTTCTCTACCGTACAACGCGTCAAATACGCTTAACGGATGCAGGCGCTCTGTATATGGAGCATTGTCAACATCTGTTTGATGGATTGAAAGATGCCGAACAGGCGCTGAGCGAACTGCAGGCCAAGCCTCGAGGCCTGCTTAAGCTGACCTCAGCCACTACCTTTGGCGAACGTTATATCGCACCACTGGTGAATGAATTTCAATGCCTACATCCTGATCTTGAAGTGTACATGCATTTTACCAACCGGCCCGTTGAACTCATTGAGGAAGGCTTTGATATCGCCATTCGCATGGGCGTACTAAAGGATTCAAGCCTGATCGCCAGGCGCCTGTGCGACCGACGTGAATACGTTGTCGGCTCTCAGGATTACTTTCGCCAGACACCGCCTCCTCACACGTTGGCGGAACTTGGCCAACATCGTTGTTTGGTCGGTTCACGGCCTAATTGGCTGTTTGATAGCAACGGCCAACGCCGCGAAGTACGCGTAGAAAGCTGCTGGACGGGTAACTCCGGTCCCGCCCTGCTGGATGCCGCGCTTAAGGGCCTGGGCCTTGCCCAACTGCCTGACTATTACGTAGCACCTCACCTTGCAAGTGGCGAACTCATCGCCGTACTGGAGCCCTTTCAGCATCATGATACGGCTGTCTGGGCGGTTTACCCCCGCCACCGCCACTTATCCCCCAAGATTCGTCAATTGGTCGATTATCTGGTGGCCAATATGTCGCGAGTACTGCCGAACACGCCATCACTTTAACGCCAGAGCCGGCCTTTCGCTTGCCATAGCCCCTCCTGCGCTTACGGCATTTCATTTTTTAAATCCCGCTATACGTAAAGCCGTTTGCGCCCTTATACACTTCAAAGTAGTGTCATCTTTTAGCCCCAATGGGCTTTTTTTTGCTACAAACCTCCACTCTAACGACATAAAACTTATGACACCCCCTAAAAACCATGAAAAAAACCTAAAGCGTGGCGCGTTTACCCGCTTTCTCGATAGCGTTGAGTGGCTTGGCAACTTGCTCCCTCATCCGGTCACGCTATTTGCCATTTTATGTGTCCTTGTGGTGATAGCCAGCGGTATTGCCGGTGCCTTAGGCGTGTCAGTTGCCGACCCACGCCCCGCTAACGAGGGCGAATGGATTGCGGTTAATTCCCTCCTTAATGCCGAAGGCTTACGCCGGCTGGTCACCGAGATGGTGACAAACTTCACAGGCTTTGCGCCTTTAGGCACTGTGCTGGTTGCCATGCTGGGCGTTGGCGTAGCCGAACACTCAGGGCTACTTTCTGCCAGTATGAGAGCGTTGGTGCTTAACCGCTCACCCCGCATCGTTACCTACGCCATTGTGTTTGCGGGCATTATGTCCAACATGGCGTCCGAACTTGGCTACGTTGTACTTATTCCTCTGGCCGCCATGATCTTCCATTCGCTTGGGCGCCACCCTTTGGCGGGTCTCGCTGCAGCTTTCTGTGGTGTTTCCGGCGGCTACAGCGCCAACCTGCTCATTGGAACCGTCGACCCGCTACTTTCTGGTATTACCCAAGAGGCCGCTCGCCTACTGGACCCGGCTTATGTGGTAGGCGCTGAAGCAAACTGGTTCTTCATGTTTGTCAGCACCTTCTTTGTGACCTTGATCGGCGGCCTGGTTACCGAGCGTATCGTGGAACCGAAGCTTGGCAAATACGATGCCGCTGATGCCGATAGCGACATTGGCCAGCAGTCCATGCAAGGGCTTTCCGCTGAGGAGAAGCGGGCGCTAAAAGGCACGGGGTTTGCCACACTGGTGCTTATTGGCTTAATTGCCATGACCGTGGTACCTGAAAATGGCATATTGCGTAATCCAGAAACAGGGCTAATCAGCGGCTCGCCCTTCCTGAGCGGCATTGTGGTCATTGTAGCGGTCTCCTTCTCACTACTGGGCTTCATCTATGGGCGCCTGGCAGGCACGATGCACAATGATCGTGATGTGGTAAATGCCATGGCCAAAAGCATGAGCAGCCTTGGGCTGTATATTGTGCTGGTCTTCTTTGCCGCTCAGTTTGTGGCGCTGTTTAACTGGAGCAATTTTGGTACCGTGACGGCCGTGGCGGGCGCTGATCTGCTGGAGTCTCTTGGGCTACGTGGCCCGGGTCTGTTTGCGCTGTTTATTTTATTGTGTGCGTTCGTCAACCTGTCGCTGGGCAGCGCATCGGCGCAATGGGCGGTGACCGCTCCGATTTTCGTTCCCATGCTGATGCTGATGGGCTACGCGCCAGAGGTGATTCAGGCGGCCTACCGGATCGGTGACTCTGTCACCAACCTGATCACTCCGATGATGAGCTATTTTGGGCTGATACTGGCGGTTGCTACCCGTTATCGCAACGATATGGGCATAGGCACACTGGTCGCCTTAATGTTGCCCTATACGCTATTCATGTTGATCGGCTGGAGCTTACTGTTCTTTGTGTGGGTGTTTTTGCTGGGCCTGCCTGTTGGTCCTGGCTCTGCAACTCACTACACGCTATAACAAAGGCTCAACGGCATCAGGATTCGTGGAGTGCTTGACACTAGATAGCAAAAAGCCCGCCGTTTAAAAAACGGCGGGCTTTTTTTACGCTAGACACTAGCGCCTAAGCACTAACCTGGACTGGCTTACTCGTCCAGGAACGAGCGAAGCGGCTCAGAGCGGCTAGGGTGGCGAAGCTTGCGCAGCGCCTTGGCCTCAATCTGACGAATCCGCTCACGGGTTACGTCAAACTGCTTGCCCACTTCTTCAAGCGTGTGGTCAGTATTCATATCAATACCGAACCGCATGCGCAGTACCTTGGCTTCACGTGCGGTGAGGCCGCCCAGTACGTTACGCGTCGCTTCAATCAAGCCTTCTCCGGTGGCCATATCGATAGGCAGCAGCATGGTGCCGTCCTCGATAAAGTCGCCCAGATGCGAGTCATCATCATCACCAATCGGCGTCTCCATGGAGATAGGCTCTTTGGCAATTTTAAGCACCTTACGTACCTTGTCTTCGGGCATTTCAAGACGTTCGCCGAGCTCTTCCGGGGTCGGTTCGCGGCCCATTTCCTGCAGCATTTGGCGCGACACGCGGTTAAGCTTGTTGATCGTCTCGATCATGTGAACCGGAATACGGATCGTCCGTGCCTGGTCGGCAATTGAGCGGGTAATCGCCTGACGAATCCACCAGGTCGCATAAGTAGAGAACTTATAACCCCGACGGTATTCGAACTTATCCACTGCCTTCATCAAACCGATATTGCCTTCCTGAATCAAATCAAGGAATTGAAGACCACGGTTGGTGTACTTCTTGGCAATCGAGATAACCAGACGCAGGTTGGCCTCAACCATCTCTTTCTTGGCGCGGCGTGCTTTTGCCTCACCAATCGACAGCTTGCGGTTCACCTCTTTCAAATCCGCCACGGTGAGCTGCACCATGTCTTCTTCGAAAGCAATTTTACGCTGCGAACGGGCGATATCAGAACGTAACGGCTCAAGACGGTCAGCGTATTTGGGCTGCGCTTCCTGGAACGCATCCAACCACTTGGGGTTAGATTCGCTACCCGGGAACGATTTGATAAACGTCTTGCGCGGCACTTTGGCTTTTTTAACACAAAGCTGCATGACCGCTTTTTCCTGGGCACGCACTTGCTCAACACTAATACGTACCTGGCCTACCAGGCGTTCAAAGTGTTTCGGCACCAGTTTGATCGGCGAGAACAATTCGGCAAGACGAGCCTGCTCGGCTTTCAGCTCGGCGCTGCCGCGACCGTGCTTGGTAAGCGCCGCTCCGGCTAACGCATTTTGCTCGCGAATTTGCTCAAAACGCGCCCGCGCCTCTTCAGGGTCCGGACCGCCTTCGCTGGCGTTGGAATCTTCGTCATCCTCCTCGCCATCGCTGTCGCCGTCTTCGTCGTCGCTTAAGTCGGTGGCTACCTCAGGTTCAGGCACATCCGCTTCGGCAACGCCGGGGATACCTTCATCGGGGTCGATAAACCCTGAGAAAAGATCCGACAGACGGCCAGGCGCTTCTTCATCCTGAGTAGCGTCGTAAGCATCCAGAATGGAGGCGACAGCCCCTGGCAAGTAGGCCAGTGCCGACATGACTTCACGTGTACCCTCTTCAATCCGCTTGGCAATTTCGATTTCGCCTTCACGGGTCAAGAGTTCTACTGTGCCCATTTCACGCATGTACATGCGGACTGGGTCTGTGGTGCGACCCACGTCGCTTTCCACGGCAGCGAGTGCCGCAACGGCCTCTTCCGCAGCGGACTCGTCCGTGGAGTGATCCGACATCATCAAAGTGTCTTCATCAGGCGCTTCTTCAGCGACACGGATACCCATGTCGTTGATCATGCCAATGATGTCTTCCACTTGATCCGGGTCGGCGATATCCTCGGGTAGATGGTCGTTGACCTCGGCATACGTCAGGTAACCCTGCTCTTTGCCGCGCGCGATCAACTCCTTCAGACGTGACTGCTGCTGCGCATTTCCAGCCATAGAAACCCTATCTCGACGAAGAAGAATGAAACACCTGGAGCGCTGAATCGATTAAACTCAACAAGCCGAACAGTATAGCGTAAATAGCTGTATTTTTTCCAGCGAAACGTATTTGCGCGGTCATTCAGGTGTGTTAGGTTGTTCGGTTAGGCCAGCCCTTGGTGACTGACCCTATATCTGGTGTTGGTGAGGGAAAAATTCAACCCCCTCTCTCCGAACACCGGTCAAAACCGCTGGGCCAACTCGACTACCAAGCCGGCCAAGCGCTGACGCTGCTGTTTATCCAATTTCTGCCCAGCGCGTTCCTGAGCCAACAACGCCTCGTACTCTTCCTGGGGCGAGCGCTTACGTTGCTTCTGCTGCAAGTGCTCAACCAACCCCCTTAACTCTGCTTCTCGTGCTGCCTTGGGGATCAATAACTCCCGCGCGGCAAACTCTGCCAGCACCGCGCCCTGTGGCGTACCCTGAAAATGCGCCAGCACGACCTGCGGACTGCGATAGCGTCCGGCCTGCAAGAGCACGATCAAATCGCGACAGAGCGGCGTATCCGCATCATCAGGCAGCCACTCCAGATTATCCGGCAAGGCTGACACTACGCTCGGCTCGTGCAGCAGAAGCTGCACGATGCGCCCAACGGGCGTAAGCACCCGGTTACGTGCACGTGACGTAGCTCCAGTAGAGCCCGCCTTTACAGTACTTGTCTGCTCCGCGCTATCTTCGACAACAGGTTCAGCCGCCTCCCAATACGCTTGCCCCTTGGGTGCCGCTGTGCGCTTATCCAACAGCGCTTGCAACTGCTGTTGCGCCAAGCCACTGCGCTTGGCAAGCGCTTCAAGCAGTAACGATTTGAGCATGCCATCAGGTACTTTGTTCAACGCTTCAAGCACCTGGCTTGCAAATCGCTCGCGCCCCTCCACCGTGTTTAAATCACGGCCCTGAGCCGCCTGCTCAAACAAAAACTCCGACAGCGGCATCGCGCAGGTAACACGATCCTTAAACGCTTCGGCGCCTTCACGACGCACCAGCGTATCCGGGTCATCACCTTCTGCCAGAAATAGAAAACGCGCCTCACGGCCGTCAATCATCAACGGCAGCGCGGTTTCCAGCGCTCGACTGGCGGCCTGGCGGCCGGCGCGGTCGCCGTCAAAGCAGAACACCACTCGGCTGACCAAACGAAACAGACGGCTTAGATGATCTTCGGTCGTCGCGGTTCCCAGCGTAGCCACCGCGTTATGGATGCCGTACTGCGCAAGCGCCACAACGTCCATATAGCCTTCTACCATCACCAGCTGTTCAAGCTTGCTGGATGCCTGGCGCGCCTCATAAAGCCCATAAAGCTCGCGCCCTTTATGAAACACTGGGGTTTCTGGTGAGTTGAGGTATTTGGGCTGCTCGTCGCCCATCACTCGCCCACCAAATGCAATCGTCCGCCCTCGTAGATCGCGGATCGGAAACATCACCCGATCCCGAAAACGATCGTAAGTACGCCCCGTATCTTCACGATGAATCAACAGGCCATACTCAATCTGGACAGGTTCTGATATCTCCCGCTCACCAAGGTGCTGCTTGAGCGCTTCCCAACCGCCAGGCGCGTAGCCTATGCCGTAGGCACTGATCACCTCAGCAGAAAGCCCTCGGTTTTCCAGATATTGCTGGGCGCCTTGCCCTTCGCGCATTTTAAGACGCTCGCGATAAAAGCTTGCCGCAAGCTCGAGCAGGTTAACGCCCTCTTTGCGCTTTTTTTCACGCTGATGCGCACGCGGGTCGTCAGCGCCTTCGCGTGGCACGTCAAGACCCAGCCGCCCGGCCAACTGCTCCACCGCTTCAGGAAACGGCAATTTGTCGTATTCCATCAAGAAGCGTAGTGCATTCCCATGCACGCCACAGCCAAAGCAGTGATAAAACTGTTTATCAGCACTTACCGTAAACGAAGGCGTTTTTTCCTGATGAAAAGGGCAAAGACCCGAGTAGTTCCGGCCAGCCTTTTTAAGCTGCACACGCTCACCAACCACTTCCACCACGTCAACGCGGCTAAGCAAATCGTCAATAAAACGCTGGGGAATCTGGCCTGCCATTTACAACGGCACCCTCGCGCATGTGCGCTAAACGCTTGCTTAACGTCATCTGGCGGACTGCCCAATCACCTTAAACAGCGTAGAAAACTGAAAAAACAAACGGCCACCTAGTGGCGGCCGCTTGGCATCCCTCTTGAGACAACCAGCTAACCGCTCTGGCTCTCTCGGGTACGGATCAATAGAGCCGTTCGAAACGCTTTTGCTCACGCTGAACTTTCTTGGCGTGGCGTTTTACGGCAGCTGCCGCTTTGCGTTTACGCTCAGCAGTCGGCTTCTCATAGTGCTCGCGACGGCGTACTTCAGAAAGAACACCAGCTTTTTCGCAAGAACGCTTGAAGCGACGCAGGGCGACGTCAAACGGCTCGTTATCACGTACTTTTACAGAAGGCATTAAGCACTCACCTACCTTAAGGAGTCTTGAGTTCGAAAGTACGTACACCATCATCGCATTATTGCGAAGAACATAGCGTACGACCCAGTTTTTACAGCGCACGATAGTTTAGTCGTGGTTGGCAATGATTGCAAACTGCACCCCTGACATTGTGTAATCAATGCCACCTTTATGGGCGTTAGACATGTTAAAATTTTGCCTTATGCAATCTGTTAGCCCTCTGTAGAGACTTCCTATGCGTGTGCTTGGCATCGAAACTTCCTGCGACGAAACCGGCGTTGCTCTTTATGACACCTCCCGCTCAGGGGGCGATGGCCTGCTGGCCGATGCGCTGTATAGCCAAATTGCCATGCACGCCGAGTATGGCGGCGTGGTACCCGAGCTTGCCTCACGGGACCACACGCGCAAGCTGCTCCCTTTGATTGAGCAAATGTTAAGTGATGCCAAGCTGACAAGAGACGATTTAGAGGGTATTGCCTATACCGCAGGCCCGGGGTTGGTAGGCGCGCTCATGGTGGGTGCCAGTACGGCCCACGGTATGGCCCGTGCACTAGGCATTCCGGTATTGGGCGTGCACCACATGGAAGGTCATCTACTCGCTCCCATGCTGGAAGACGATGCGCCAGCGTTTCCTTTTGTGGCCCTACTGGTATCTGGTGGTCATACCCAGTTGGTGGAAGTCCAAGGACTTGGAAGCTATCAGCTATTGGGTGAATCCGTTGATGATGCGGCCGGTGAAGCGTTTGATAAAGCCGCTAAAATGCTCGGCCTTGCTTATCCCGGCGGCCCGTTGGTGGCCAAGCTTGCCGAACAGGGCGACCCCAAACGATTTCGTTTTCCACGTCCGATGACTGACCGGCCGGGGCTTAATTTCAGTTTCTCAGGGTTAAAAACACATACCTTAACGGCCATACGTCAGTTGGAAGCGGCTGGCGAGCTTGACGAGCAGGCGCGCGCTGATGTGGCCCGCGCCTTTGAAGAAGCCGTAGTCGATACACTGGTCATCAAATGCCGACGGGCGCTGGACCAAACGGGGTTAAAACGGCTGGTGGTGGCTGGCGGGGTGAGTGCCAATCACCGGTTGCGTGAGCGCTTGGCACTTGAGTGTCAAAAACGTCAGGCAAAGGCCTACTATCCTCGCGGCCGGTTCTGCACGGATAACGGTGCCATGATCGCGTACGTGGGCGCGCAGCGCCTGGCCGCTGGCGAACAGGACAAGGATGGCGTTATGCAGGCTACGCCGCGCTGGCCGCTTGATCAGTTGACGCCTCCCAACGCCGAATAATTAGCGACGCCCCAGGCGCGGCTCATCGCCGCGTCTTAATCTGCGAATATTAAGCCCATGACGCAGCAGCACCAGTAGACTCAAGCCGCCCACTACGCCCACATAAGCAGGCGCCAGCCAGATACAGGCAAGCGGCGCCACCAGCGCGCTTAACAAGGAAGCCATTGCCGCGGTTTTTAAGCGCCACGCCAGCAAGGTCCACACCCCCACGCTCACCAGCGCAACACCCGGGGTCAGCACCAGCAACACGCCCAGCGCGCTGGCGACGGCCTTTCCACCACGAAATCCATACCATACCGGGTAGCTATGCCCCAGTAATACCGCCAGCCCAATCAGCCCCTGCCAACTGACCGGTAACGCCATTAATTTACTGGCAAGCACTATGGGTACGCCTTTTAACGCATCCAGCAAAAGCGTGGCGCCCGCCAAGCGCGGCCCATAAAGGCGTAACACGTTAGAAAAACCGGGATTACCGGAGCCACAGCGACGAGGATCGCCCACTCCCGCTATCCGGCAAACACTAATCGCTGCCAGCCAACTGCCGCTTAAATAGCCGAACACTAACCACGCCATGGCGCCTTTTCCATCCTACTGTCGTTTCGTTTCATCCTAACGTACAATCGCCCGCTTGTTGTCGCCGAGGAAGAGCTTGTGGACCGCATTTTGATCGAAGCACTCAAGGTAGACACCGTGATTGGTGTTTACGATTGGGAACGCACCATTCAACAGTCGCTTAGCCTGGACTTAACCCTGGCGACCGATATTCGCCCGGCTGCCGCTACTGACGATTTAAGCTTAACGCTAGACTATGCGGCTATTTGCCAGCGTATCCAACGATTCGCTGACACGCATCAATTCGCGCTGGTGGAGACCTTCGCGGAACGCTTGGCTGACTGCCTGCGCAGCGAGTTTTCCATTACCTGGTTACGCTTGCGGGTGCGTAAACCCGGCGCGGTGCCGCAAGCGGCGAGCGTAGGCCTTGAAATTACACGTGGCGAGCTACCGGAGGCCACAAGGACATAATCTCATGAGCCTGGTTACCGTCAGTTTAGGCAGCAATATTGATCCTGTGCGTCATATCCGCCTGTGTCTCGATGCACTTTTCGATACCTTCGGGCCTTTAAATGTCTCGCGCGTTTTTGAAAGCGAGCCGGTTGGTTTTAGCGATACCCGTAATTTTTATAACCTGGTAGTGGCCTTCGAAAGTAACTGGTCGCCGAGTGAATTACAGGCATGGGCCAAGGCTTTGGAAATTATTCATGGCCGTACGCAGGGCTTGGACAAATACAACCCTAAAGCGCTGGATATCGACCTGCTAACGGTGGGCAACCTGCAGGGCGTCGTTGAAGGTGTTGCACTGCCCCGCGCCGAGATGACCGAAAGCGCATTCGTGTTACAGCCCTTGGCGGAGCTGCTACCTAACGAACGGCACCCGGCTTGCAACACGCCTTACGCCACACTTTGGAATAATTTTTCGCTGGGAAATCAGCGGCTTTGGGCGGTAGATTTTACCTGGGGCAGCGCCTGGATATCGCACGCGGAGCCTGCGCTCTGTACGTCCCAGGCTCGCTAAACCTCTTCTGATTGGCTAATCATTCGCTTAACGCATCACTGACTGCTTGCTGGCGCTGTTCACGTAGCGCCTGGCCTAATTCAGCCCCCTTGAATCCTTGAGCGATTAGCCCCTGCGGGCTAACGCTGCGTGCCGCCTGCCAAGCAGCCTGTAGCGGCTGGGCATACTCTTTTTCAATAACACCGGCACTTTCAACCACACCGGCTAACGTGAGCTGTGTGGCGACCTGGTCAGGCTTACGAAAACCATCCAGGCGCTCCAGCCAATGCAGCACCGCTACCGCCTCTAAGGGCTCTTTTAGTAGCGAAAGCGTCAACGCGACATAGCGCGCCAACTGCGCTACGGCATTGGGTAAACGTAGCGTTGACGCCAATGCCTCGCGCCCCGCATCGTCCAGCACACTCACCAGTAATGCATAGCGCCAATGTGCCAGCGGCGTTGAGCTATCGTCAGGCACGTATTGCAGTGCGGCCAAGCCGCTCTGCAGTTTTTCTGCTGAGAACGGCCACCATATTGCCAGCGCTTCACACTGCGCCAACGTCGTGAAGTAAGCTTCGGGGCTGGGTTCACCCAAGGCTTTTTCGGTTTCGACCCATACCCGTTCAGCGGCTAAATGCTCAAGCTCACCACTGCGGCTAACCTCGGTCATCAGTGCCAAGGTTTCAGAGGCGATAGAGAACCCCAGCGACGCATAGCGGGCTAAAAAACGTGCCGTACGCAGCACCCGCAGCGGGTCTTCACCAAACGCAGAGGAAATATGCCGCAGCACGCGTTGTTCGATATCCTTCTGGCCATCAAAGGGGTCAATCAGCGGCCCATCGACCCGTTGCGCAATGGCATTCACGGTCAGGTCGCGGCGCAGCAGATCCTCTTCCAGCGTTACTTCGGGGCTGGCATGCACTTCAAACCCCGAATATCCGTGTCCGGTTTTTCGCTCCGTACGCGCCAGCGCATACTCCTCCGCTGTATCAGGGTGCAAAAACACCGGAAAATCTCGCCCCACCGGCTTAAAGCCGCGCTGGCGCATAGCCTCTGGGGTAGCGCCCACCACCACCCAGTCGTTATCATACACTGGCCAGCCCAGCAGCGCATCGCGAACAGCGCCGCCCACGCGGTATACGTCCAGCCCGGCAATGCGCGGATCATTTGAGTGCGCCATCACTACCGCCCTCCTCGTTGCTGGCTGGGTACGCTCATTCGCTCACCGGTATCTATATTAAGCGCGGTTAACGCCCCACCCCACACGCAGCCCGTATCCAACGCGTCTACCCGAACCCTGGCGCCCCGAGTCTTTCCTTCTAGCGCGGCCCAGTGCCCAAACAGGAGGTGAGGGTCGTCGTCACGGGCATACTGAAACCACGGCGCAAAGCCAGGCGGGGTGCTAGCGAGTCCCTCTTTAGCAGCAAACTCCAGCCGCCCTTGGCTGTCAATAAATCGCATACGTGCCATAGCGTTAACAATAAAGCGCAGCCGGTCCATTCCCTCCAGGTCCTCTCGCCAACGATCAGGCTGATTACCAAAAAGCTCGGTCAAGAAATGCCCTGACTGCTCGCTGGCAAGCGCTTGCTCAACCTCACGGCTATAAGCGACAGCCTGCTCTATGCGCCACTGAGGCAGCAAACCGGCATGCGTCATTAGGGTATTGCCTTGCTGCACTGCAAGCGGCTGGCACTGCAGCCAATCCAGCAGTTGCTCGCGATCTGGCGCATTAAGAATATCGTTGAGGGTATCGTGCTTTTTTTGCCTACCGCCGCCACGCGCGACCACCAACAGATGAAAGTCGTGGTTGCCCAGCACACAGCGTACCGAGCCGCCCAGTGCGTGCGCTTCGCGTAAACACTCAAGGGAGCCTAGCCCACGGTTGATCACATCGCCCACCAGCCACAAAGTGTCGTGCGAGGGATTAAAGTTCAGGGCTTCAAGTAGCGTCATAAACTCGGCGTAACAGCCATGCAAATCGCCAATCGCGTAGGTACTCATGCGCGGGCCTTATATAAACGAGGGCATTAAACATGCATATTAAAACGCGCACATTACACATGCTGCGCGGTGTATGATTGCGCACTGAGCGCCTGTCCTGGCAAGAGCCCCATACCAAACCAGCACTGTCTGGCCGTCAGACTGAACTCAACAATGCTTTAATGCAGTATTCGCGATGGTGATCACTAACGTTAGTGCAACTGACGCGGCACAGCCAAGCGAAAAGGCGCTACGGGCACTTCAAAGGCACGCTGGGTATAGGTGTTCAACAACGTATAGGCACCTTCCATCACGCCCACCGGTGTTTGCAAAATCGCCCGACTGGTATAGCGAAAGCGCTGACCGGGGCCGATTAATGGCTGCTGCCCGACCACGCCCTTACCGCGCACTTCCTGACTATCGCCGCTGCCCTGGGTGATTTTCCAGTAACGTGCCATCAGCTGTACGCTATGCGGGCTTTGATTATGCACCGTCACGGTATAGCTAAATACGTAGCGTGATTCCACATCGCTGGACTCTTCGGCACAATATTCAGGCGTTACACTGACGTCGATGGCTAAACCACTCACCCGTTTTCACTCCCATCACTACCTGGCCTTTCATCAGCAGCCACGCGGTTAGCAATGGTTACATACTCGGCAACCGTTAGCGTTTGCGGGCGGCGCGTGGGGTCAATACCCAGCGCTTCTAACGTTTCAGGACTGACGCGTCCTTTAAAGTTATTACGTAAGGTTTTACGACGTTGGCCAAAGGCTAGCTTTACCAGCTCAAACAGGAGTGCCGGGTCGTCGGCTACGTGCGGCAAACTTGCGTGCGGCGTGAGGCGCACAATGGCAGAGTCAACTTTAGGCCGGGGCACAAAGGCCTCGGGCGGTACGATAAACAGCTGGTCGACGTGGCAGTAGTACTGCGCCATCACAGAAAGCCGCCCCCAATCCGTACCGCCTGGCTGGGCAGCCAGCCGTTCAACGACCTCTTTTTGGAGCATGAAGTGCATGTCGGCAATCGCATTACCGGCTGTGAGCAGATGCACGATCAGAGGTGTTGAGATGTTATAGGGCAGGTTGCCGACGACACGCAGGGCGGGGCCATCGCCTTTCAGCGCCGCGAAGTCAAACTTCAGCGCATCGCCTTCATGGATAATAAAGTCGGGGTAGTTGAAGAACTGCACGCGTAGACCAGGAATCAAATCGCGGTCCAGCTCAATCACCTCAAGCTTCCCTGCCGCCTCAAGCAGTGGCGCGGTCAGCGCGCCTTGGCCCGGCCCAATTTCAACAAGACGGTCGCCTTCCCGCGGCCCAATAGAGCGCACAATACGCGAGATGATACCCAGGTCACGTAGAAAGTTTTGACCGAAGCGTTTGCGAGCACGGTGCTGCTGGGGCACTTGAGACATCTAACAGAATTCCTTGGAGGTATTTTTCAATCGTGGAGGCGTTACGCCTGGCGGGCCGTTTGGGCGCGCTGTTCGGCAAGACGCCGAGCAAGCGATAGTGCAACGCGCAGGCTACCAGGGTCAGCCACGCCTTTACCCGCGAGGTCAAGCGCGGTGCCGTGGTCTACCGACGTACGCACTAGCGGCAAGCCCAGCGTGATATTAGCAGCTTGACCAAAGCCAGCATACTTAAGTACGGCCAAGCCCTGGTCATGGTACATCGCCAGCACGGCATCAACACCCGCCAAGTGGCGAGGCGTAAACAGCGTATCGGCAGGTAAAGGGCCTTGAATATCCAGCCCTTGTGCACGCAGGGATTCAAGCGCGGGGATAATCGTCTCTTGCTCCTCATGGCCCAAATGGCCATCTTCGCCCGCGTGAGGATTTAGCCCGCACACGGCAATACGCGGCGAGGCAATACCAAACTGATGCACCAGATCATCGGCCAGCAAGCGGCTAATCCGGGTTACCCGCGCGACGGTAATCGCATCGGCAACCTGGCGCAGCGGCAAGTGTGTGGTGACCAATGCAACGCGAAGATCACCACTGCCTTGCCAGTCCGGTGCGTTGGCGTGTAACGCGGCATCGGTTGCCAGCATCATCACGACCTCATCAACACCGCAGGCATCACGCAACCACTCTGTATGCCCTGTGAACCCTGGGTAGCCGCCTTCAATGATGACGCCTTTATGCAGCGGTGCGGTGACAATGGCGGCCGCCTGGCCTGCCTGACAGGCCGCCACGGCCAGCTCAAGCGTGGCAAGCACATACCCTGCATTGGCCGGGTTAAGCACGCCAGGCGTTGCGGGCTCATTCAACGCTACGGGCCAAACGGGTAACTGCCCCGCGCAAGCGGCTACTTCCTGGCCTGGGCTTGTTTCCACCAGTGCCACATCAAGCTCTAGCGCAGCGGCCCGCTGGCGCAACATATCGGCATCACCAATGGCGACGGCCTGCGCCGGCAGGTGGCCCTGTGCGGCCAGCATAAGCACTAGCTCAGGCCCAATACCCGCAGGCTCTCCCGTGGTAATCAGCAGCGGAAGGTCAGCGATTTGGCTCATTTAAAGGCGAACATCCACAAAGGCTTCCGCGCGAATTTCCTGCTGCCAGACTTGCAGCTCTTCATTGGCGCGGCGCTGGAAAATGGCCTGACGCACTTGCTCCTGGCGGCTCTCATTGGTCACGTTCTGACGACGACGCTCTTCAACTTCAATTACGTGGTAGCCGAACTGTGAGCGCACTGGCTCGGAGATTTGGTTAACGTTCAGCGTCTGCAATGCTTCCTCAAACGCCGGTACGGTTTGGCCAGGACGCACCCAACCCAGCTCGCCACCGTTAAGCGCACTGCCGCTGTCGTCACTAAACTCACGTGCTACGGAGGCAAAGTCAGCGCCTTGCTGTAAACGCTGACGCACCTCCTGGGCCCGGGCACGCGCCTGCTCTTCACTGCGCGTTGGCGTTAGCTCAACCAGTACGTGACGTGCGCGGATCTCTTCGACAAACGCCTGATCGCTATTTTGATTGCCCTGTTGATCAAGCACGCGCTGAACATCACGGTCGCTGACCGATACGCGCTGACCAACCTGGCGCTGCTGCACTTGGCGCATCAACATTTCACGGCGAATGTCTTCACGCACCTCAGCAAGCGTCATGCCATCGGCTTCTACCGCGTTTGCGAACTGATCCAACGTCATGTTGTTGGATTCAGCAATCGTACGCAGCTGACGGTTCAGCTCGGTATCATCGATGCTTAGATTGTTGCGATTTGCCAGCTGTAACTGGATTTCATCCAGTATCATCCGTTCAAGCACTTGCGCCTGAAGCGCAGAGCCTGGCGGAAGCGAGCCCCCCTGAGCTTGCGCTTGCTGCTCTATCTGAGCAACACGATCGTCGAGTTCACTTCGCATAATAACGCCATCGTTAACCACGGCAACGATGCTATCGATCGGCTGGCGCTGGGTGGACTCAAAATTCTGCGCTTGCGTTACCAGTGGAGCGGCAAGCGTGCCTGCGCCCATGCACAGCGCGATAACGCTCGCGGCCGACATCGTTTTTGCATGAGCTAGCAGCATATTTCTGGTTTTCATAAAAAGTCTCTTTCAGTCGCCATTCAAGAACGTCGTTACAAGGGAGTAGGACGGTAACCAGGAATGGTCCGTTCAAAATAGCTGTCAGCCTCTTGGCCAACGCCGCCCAAGCCACGGAATACAAAGCGTAAAAATAGCCCGCGATCGTTGAAGTCATCTGCAACACGCGCAGTGTCGTTATCATCCACCCACTCGCGCCAAACAAGCTGCACGCCGTAGCAGCAGTCGTTCCATTGTACCCCTGCCAGTTTTTCAAGCGCACGATCATTGGTTTGGTCGTGAAGATACCGGCCTATCAGATCCACCCTTGGGCTGGTTTTCCAGGCAAATGACACGTCCCACTCTTCGCGGTTGTAATCACGAAAGCCATCATCGCCTGGTAACGTATCAGGGTCGAAGCCTTCGATCTCCCAACGGTAACCCAGGTTCACTACATGGCCTTCAGGGTGCCGATAACGCAGGTCAAAGCGAGTGCGTTCCGTCTTTTCACGGTGATCATCGTAAAGCCATTCGTAGCCGGTACTCCAGCGATCATTGATCTGCCAGTCCAGCCGGGTTACCAGAGGCGAACGATCACGCGTGGCCTGATAGTAACGCTGCGGGTTAACGTAAGGGTCTTCTTCTGGCCGCGCTGGCAGGGTATCCGGGTCTCCGTCACTATCAATACGGCGGTCCGAAAAATAGAGACTTTGCCCGATACCGAATGTTAGACGATCACGGCCACTGTCATCTTCGATAAAGCGCGTCTGCACACCCACTGACACACGGTTAAGATCGCCGACCCGATCCCCGCCGGAGAAGCGATGGGGCGACCACAGTTGGTCCCACGAGAAAGCCCGCTCACGACTATCGAAATCGGGTAGCTGGGTCTGGTTCTTGCGGGGTACATAGGCATAGTTAAACCGCGGCTCCAGCGTTTGCCGGTAGCCGCGATTTCCAAGCTCCAGTTCACGCTCAAATACCAGGCCGCCATCCACCGACGTCACCGGCACAGTTCGACTTGGTGAGGTATTGCGCTCCGTTTCACGGTCACCGTAGTCCAACTCGTAGGCGGTATACCAAAGCTCAGCCCGTGGTTCGATATATCCCCAGGGCTTTTCTTCGCGCCAGCCGACGGCCGGCGTTAAGTGTAGACGCGTGCCGGTTGCCGCCTCGCGTTCCGGCACCAGCCGCTCATCCACGTCACGCCAAAAATAGGTCGCGTTGGAGCGCCATTCGCTGAAGAAGCCACTGCCTAGCTGCCAATTGGAATTCGCGGTCAGGCTGGGCAAGCGGTAGAACGGCTTATCAGAGTCGCTAAGCGGGTCTTCAAGGCGCTGAAAGCCTTGCGCCCTGGCATCGAGATACCACTGGTCACCCTGATAATCTATCTGGGCAAGCCGCTCCAGGCTTACGCGGTCGCTCCCCCCAAACTCATCACCGAAGTCGTCGAAATAGCGGCCGTCACTGGAAGCGCCATAGCGCAACCGATAATTGCTGCGGCTGTTGACTCGGCCCGCATGGCGCGCATCGACATACCAACGGGTTTCGCCAGCAAAGCGGTCACTACCACTGTTACCTCCGTCGTCCCTACTTAAGTACCCCCCCTCAACGGTTCCCTCGCTTTCCGAAAACAGGTAGCGGTATTCACCGTTGAGCAGCAACCCACGGTCACTCATCCAACGCGGCGTAATGGTGGCGTCGTGATTAGGGGCGATATTCCAGTAAAACGGCTGTGCGTAGTTAAATCCATCTGACGAAAACCCGATAGCCGGGGACAACAGCCCCGTGTGACGCTTATCGTCGATAGGGAAGCGCAACCACGGCCAGTAAAAAACAGGCACGTCTTTTACTTTTAAGCGGGCATGCGTCGCGGTACCAAACCCCGACTCCTGATTTAGGCGTATATCACTGCTCACCAGCTCCCAGGTATTGGCGCCGGGTTCACAGGTCGTAAAGGTGGCATCTCGCAAGCGATACTGAGACTCGCCTGTTTGCTCAAGCTGACTTGCCTGGCCACGCAAACGCTCTTCATACAGCACATAGTGGCTGTTACGCACACTCGCGCGATCTTCATTGAGCATTAAGGTGGCGCTGTCGCCACGCACCAACGCTTGGCCATCACGCAAAGCGAGATTACCCTCAGCATCCACCTGCTCACGGTTTGCGGGTAAATAAATGCGTTCGGCTTCTAATTCCGAATTACCACGTCGCAATACCACATCGCCTCGCAGCAATGCCTCGCCATCGGCGGCGTAATCTACGTCCTGGGTTTCAACTGACAGCGTTTCCGGGTTCTGCTCTACAGGCAACCGGTAGCTGGGCATCACGTACCGGCCACGGCACAACTGTTGTGACGCTTCATCTCCTTCCCAGGCCTGCCAGTCAAGCGCTTGTGCGGGCAGCGCTTGATTCTGCGCCACCACCGAGAACGAGGCGCTAGCGAGCAAACTGCCCATCAGCGTATGCGCAACCGGTATGATGCGCGAAAATCGCTTGCCCATGTTCGTTATCCTTGGCATCCAGAATAGGTATTATACAGCCCGCATGATGCCCGACCAGCAAGGAGCTTGCATGTCCTCTTTACGGATTGATGCCCTCACCCGATGGGCCGCAGAACAAAACAGCCTAAATCCGGCGTTGATTACCCTCTCACCAGCGGGCGGCGACGCCAGCTTTCGGGGCTATTTTCGTCTAACACTACCTAATGGCGACACCCAAATAGTCATGGATGCACCGCCTGCTCAAGAGGATTCAGCCCCTTTTGTTACCATTGGCCACCGTTGGTACGCGGCGGGCTTACCCGTTCCCAAAATTTATGCCGCGAATTTAGACGACGGTTTTTTACTGCTGGACGATTTAGGCAGTACCCCCATGCAGGACCGGTTTACCGATAGTGCCGCGGCGATTCAGTATCATGAAAAAGCTCTGGGCTTGATTGCCGAGCTGCAAAACAGGGCCAGCCCAACCGCACTTCCCGACTATGATGCTGCGCTATTGGCTCGTGAACTCGACCTGTTCCCTGAGTGGTGCATGGATAAGTGGCTGAGGCTACCTTGCCCATCCAGCTGGGAGGCACTGCGCACAGACCTTATTCACCGGGCGCTTCAACAGCCGACGGTTAGCGTTCACCGTGATTTTGATGCCATGAACATCATGATCAACCATGACCGCTTATATATGATCGACTTTCAGGACGCCGTGGCAGGGCCGATTAGCTACGACGTTATTTCCTTGCTGCGAGGCCGCTATTGGCGCTTTAGTGCGGCCCAATTCGCCGAGCTGGCCACCCTGTTCTATCGCCAGGCCCGCAGCGATGGGCGCCTGTCCAGTGTACTAACAGAGGCCGACTTTATTACCCAGTGCCACGCCATGGCCGCTCAGCGTTCGTTAAAAGTGTTGGGGATTTTTTGTCGGTTAACGCTACGTGACCACAAACAGGGCTACCTGGCACGCTTACCCCACTTCCTGGATCACCTTGAAGATAGCCTGAATGGCCTGCCCGAACACGTCGCCTTTGCCAACTGGGTAAGGCTCACGCTGCGCCCAGCCATTCTGCAACGCCTGGCGGAAGAGCATCCATGAAAGCGATGATATTAGCGGCCGGTTTAGGCAAGCGGATGCGCCCGTTAACCGACCACTGCCCCAAGCCCTTGCTCCCGGTCGCGGGGAAGCCGCTGATCGTTCATCACCTGGAGCGGCTTCAGCGGGCAGGTATTGAAGACGTCATTATTAATGTCAGCTATCGCGCCGAGCAAATCATTCAAGCGATAGGCGATGGCCGGGCCTACGGTGTCAATATTCAGTGGAGCCATGAGGCCACGCCGCTTGAAACGGGCGGAGGCATTCAAAAGGCGCTACCGCTGCTGGGCGAGGAACCCTTTCTGCTGGTCAATGGTGATGTGTGGTGTGACTACCTGCCCGCCAACACTCAGCTAAAAAGGGGCGATCTGGCGCACCTGATACTGGTGAATAACCCTGACCATCATCCTGAAGGCGACTTTGCCCTGGATAAGGGGCGCGTTCTTAATCAAGGCGCACAGCGTTATACCTATGCCGGTGTCAGCATTATTCATCCCAAGCTGTTGGCTGACCAGCCCACCGAGGCGTTTGCGCTCGCGCCACTATTAAAAAATGCGATGCATGAACAGCAGGTGTCAGGGGAACACTTCGCAGGACACTGGGTTGATGTAGGAACACCCGAACGCCTTGTCGCCCTGGAGCACTTTTTAAGCCAGTAAATCCCCTCGTTATAAGAAGGCCCAGAGTGGGGATTCAAACAGTGCGCCCAGGCAAAGAAATGTTATGCTGCGCGACTTACCTGTCGTCGCCAAGATAAGGAGAGCCACGTGAAAGCAAGGGTAAAATGGACGGATGGCCGTCAATTTATCGCCGAGTCGGGCAGTGGGCACAGCGTTGTGATCGATGGCCCACCCGACCACGGCGGCCGCAATACCGGGCCTCGTCCCATGGAAATGCTGCTGATGGGCATGGGCAGTTGCACGGCGTTTGATATCCTGAATATTCTCGATAAAGCCCGTGCCGATGTGACCGACTGTGTTGCCGAATTGGATGCTGAGCGCGCCGATGAAGTGCCTGCCGTATTCACCAAAATTCATGTTCACTTCGTGGTCACAGGCCGAGCGCTAAAAGAGAAGCAAGTTGCACGTGCCGTAGAGCTTTCCGCCGAAAAGTACTGCAGTGCGTCCATTATGCTTGTCAAAGGCGGTGTTGAAATTACGCACTCCTTTGAAATTGTAGAGGCTTGAGGCAGAGCGACGACGCTCGCTCCTTCGGCCTACGATGCAGCACAGCGAAAAAAAATGCCCTGCCCGGATGCATCCCCTGCCCCGGCCGGGCATAATACGCCTCCTTGTATTCCCCCTGACTGCCCTGCAAGTGCTTTTAGAACATGCGCACCACGTATGGCATTAGGTTTTTCTCGGTTCCGGCGCTGGCTCGTCGGGGTGTCTTCATCAGCCATAGGGAGGTTCGGACATGACAGATAGTCTCCGACTCCACGGGTTCAATAACCTGACCAGCTCGCTGAGCTTTAATATTTACGACATCTGCTATGCCAAGACCGAAGAGCAACGTACCGCTTATATCGACTATATCGATGAGCTGTACAACGCCGAACGGCTGACGCAAATTTTGAAGGATGTCACCAATATTATCGGTGCGCATGTGTTGAATATTGCCCGTCAAGATTATGAACCTCACGGGGCAAGCGTCACCATTCTCATTGCTGAACATGAGCTTGATGAAGCCAACCCTGAAAACACAGAACCAGGCCCTGGTCCGCTGCCTGAAACCGTGGTTGCCCATCTGGATAAGAGCCATGTCACCGTACATAGCTACCCGGAATCGCATCCTGACAACGGCATCAGCACCTTCCGTCTGGATATCGACGTATCAACGTGTGGGCATATCAGCCCGCTGAAAGCGCTGAACTATCTGATTCACAGCTTTGATTCTGATATCGTCACCATGGATTACCGTGTGCGCGGCTTCACCCGGGACGTCGACGGTAAAAAGCTGTTCATCGATCACGAGATCGCCTCGATCCAGGATTACCTGGCGGAAGATACCAAGCAGGCGTATCAGATGATGGACGTGAACGTGTATCAGGACAACATGTTCCATACCAAGATGCTGCTGAAAGACTTCGAGCTCGACAATTACCTGTTCGGCAAGTCGCGTCGCGACATTACGTTTGAAGAAGCCCGCGATATCGAAAGCCGCCTGCGCAAAGAGATGCTGGAAATCTTCTACTCACGTAACCTGGATTAATGCCTGAGTAGCTAACAACAGCCACAAAGAAGCCGGCATCGCGCCGGCTTCTTTGTATCTAAAAAAACCGTATCTAATAGAAACCTTCATCATCCCCTTCAGGGCGCGTTTTAAAGCGCCGATGCAGCCACAGGTACTGCTCGGGGTGCTTGCGAATGGCACGCTCAATAAACTGATTAACCCGCGTTGCGTCGTTAACTTCATCGTTACTGGGAAAGTTTTCAAACGCAGGTAGGCACTCAATCGTATAGGTGCGGTTATCCGGGTTGCGATGAAACATCAGCGGCACCACCGGCGCGCCCGTCATACGAGCGATTTTAGACGTTAGCCGAATGGTGGCCGCCTGCTGACCAAACAAGGGGGCAAATACACTGACATCCGGCCCAAAGTCCTGGTCGGGTGAATACCAGACAATATGCCCTGCCTTGATACGTCGCACCACGCCGCGCAGATCGTGTCGATCTATCGCCTGGCCGAAAATACGTGAACGAGCACGCGTCATAAAGCGCTCGAAAAGCGGGTTATTATGCGGGCGATATACGACATCCGCCGGAAAGAACAGCGAATGCAGCGCGCCCCCCAAATCAAGCGTTGAGAAGTGGATCCCGACGACCAACACCCCCTTGCCTTGGGCTTTGGCATGCGCCAAGTGCTCCTGACCATGGTACGCCACTCGATGACGAAATCCTTCTGCCTCCCGACACCAGCCAGTCGCGGTTTCCACCAAGCCAATACCGTTAGCAATAAAGGTATCCTTCACCAACTTTCGCTGTTCATCGGCACTCTTTTCCGGGAAGCAAAGCGCCAGGTTGGTGGCCGTAATGTCCCGCCGCCGTTTGGCAAAGCGCCATGCCAAAAGCCCGATGACCTTGCCTACCCAAAGCTTAATACTCCAAGGTAGCCAAGCCGCGATATACATCGCACCGATGGCAAGCCAGGTTCCCCAGTAGCGTGGGTGAGCAAACGACGCTGGATACTCTTTTTTCGACATACGTACCACCTACACTGAAGACTCTTGATAACGTCTGGGTACGCGTGGCAACACCCCGGTAAGCAGGGTATAGCTGATCGTATCGCAGTAGCGTGCAACCTCATCGACGGCTAACACTGCCCCATTGCTGGCCGTTCCCCAGAGCACCACCTCGCAGCCAATGGCAGCATCTTGTATATCGGTCACATCAACGGTCAACATATCCATCGACACTTTGCCGGCGATAGCACAGCGCTGCCCATTGACCAGTACCGGCGTACCGTCCACCGCATGGCGGTCATAACCATCGCCGTAACCTGCGGCCACCACCGCAATACGTGACCGGCGCGGGGTGCGCCAGCGCCCTCCGTAGCCGACGGGTTCACCTTCGTTAATCTCTCGCAAACCGATAATTTCCGAACGCAGACTCATGACCGGACGTAATTGCTGCGTGGTTGGGGTGGCCACTTCCAGTGGGTCACTGCCATAGAGCATGATGCCTGGTCGGTTCCAGTCACCGTGGGCGTCAGGCCAGGCAAGCGTCGCCGGTGAATTAGCTAAGCACAAAGGCGCATCAAGCGCCTTGGCCAGGGCCTTTAAACTCAACAGCTGCTGATTAAAATAGTGGCCGTCGCTGGCATCAGCGGTCGCAAAATGGCTCATTAAATGCAGCGCCGTAACCTGTGGTGCATTGGCCAGGCGCTGCCAGACCGCTTCCGCCTCCTCCAAGCCAAACCCCAGCCGATGCATACCCGAATCGACTTTTAACCAAACGGGAATGGGTTGGCTTGGCGAAAATGCCAGCAGCGCGTCTACCTGCCATGCGCTATGAATGGCGGTCCACAGTGCGTAGCGCTCCACCAGCGGTAACTCATCGGCGCTAAAGATACCTTCTAACAACACAATAGGTTTGCTGATGCCGCTGTTACGTAGCGCAATCGCTTCTTCGATGCACGCCACCGCAAACGCCGGGACGTGGCTTTCCAGCGCGTGAGCACACGCTACAGCGCCGTGGCCATAGGCATCCGCTTTGATAACCGCCACCGAGCGGCTTTGGGGCGCGCAGCGGCACGCCAACTGATAGTTGTGACGCAGAGCATCCAAATCGATATGGGCCGCTAGCGGGCGCATTGCGTATCTCTCTTATACATAATAAGTCATCAAAAATAGCCCCTCTAACAACAACGCACCGAGTATAAACTCGGTGCGTTCAGGCCGTGCCTACGTAGCCACGCTGTCTTGGCTAGCTTTCGAAAATCGCCTCTAGCGATAGGCCTTGCTTTTCAAGTGTACGGCGTAGCTTCTTTAATGCCTCGACTTGAATCTGTCGTACGCGCTCGCGGGTCAGGCCAATTTCAGCGCCGACCTCTTCCAGGGTGGCCGCCTCATGGCCGCGCAAACCAAAACGACGCACGACCACTTCGCGCTGTTTATCACTTAGCTCATCAAGCCAAAGATCCACGTGTTCACGCACATCACCATCCACCAGGCAACCTTCTGGGCCTTGAACGTCGTCATCGGCCAGGGTATCAATCAGTGGTTTATCACTCTCTCCACCCATGGGGTAGTCTACCGAGGAGACACGCTCATTGAGGCCAAGCATTTTCTTGACCGTATCAACCGGTTTGTCGAGATGCTCAGCAATCTCTTCGGCGGTCGCTTCATGGTCAAGCTTTTGCGTCAGCTCACGCGCGGCACGCAGATAAATATTAAGTTCTTTCACCACATGTATCGGCAGACGAATGGTGCGCGTTTGGTTCATTAGCGCGCGCTCAATGGTCTGTCGAATCCACCATGTTGCATAGGTTGAAAAGCGAAATCCACGCTCAGGGTCAAACTTTTCAACGGCACGAATAAGCCCTAAATTACCCTCTTCAATGAGATCCAGCAGCGTCAGTCCACGGTTTAGATAGCGCCGTGCAATTTTAACCACCAACCGCAGGTTAGACTCGATCATTCGAGAACGACCAAGCGGATCCCCCTTTCGCGCCAGGCGGCCATAATAGACCTCTTCTTCTGGCGTTAAGAGTGGCGAAAATCCTATTTCATTGAGGTAAATTTGCGTCGCATCCAGGCTTTGAGTCGATTGCCGGTCCTCGCGTCCTAGTGCTTTCTCAAAAGCTTCTTCTTCCGCTGCGACATCGTCGTCAGCGTTTTCCAACGCTTCTTCGGCAGCATCCAGGTCAACCTCCTGTAGATCCTTCTCCAGCATACTCATGGCCTTACCCCCGTAGTATCGCCTGCCCGCCTTTTAACATGTAAAGGTAACCACGCTTACGTGTGCGTTACTGGTGTTATTATTTTTATGCGAGCCAGCTCGTAAGGGGCTGGCTCAACAAAACCTTGCCGCTACTTGCTTATCTGGTGCTCCACTGGTTAGCGTGCGGGTAAAAACTCCATAGGATCCTCGGGCTGACCATCACGGCGCACCTCAAAGTGCAGTCTAACGCTTTCTGCATCACTGTTTCCCATGGTGGCGATCACTTCGCCTGCTTCAACCACGTCATTTTCACTAACGTTTAAGCCGTCGTTATGCGCATAGGCACTTAGGAACTGATCGTTGTGTTTAAGAAGAATAAGATTACCGTACCCACGTACACCACTACCCGCATAAACGACAATACCTGGGCCTGCGGCTTTGACAGGTTGCCCCTTTTGTCCGGCGATATCAATCCCGGCGGTAATCGAATCACCTTCTCCGAAGTTACCCGTGACTTGTCCATCTGTCGGCCATTGCCAGTTGATCGTCTCTGCGGGCGTGAACGTGCGCGATGAGCGGTCCGAACGTTCCACTGGAGCAGCCACAGGTGTTTCGGATTGAGCAACCACCTGTTCCTCAGGCTCCGATGCTGGGACTGTTTCTGGCTCAGGCTCAGGTTCAGGCCTTGGCTCGGTAGCAGCCACCTCGGGTTGAGAGGAAGATTCTTGCGGCGCACTGTTAGTTGACGCTACCTGCTGAGCACTTTCAACGGCTTGTTGTTCAGGGCGCTCAGCGTTTAAACGCTGTCCGCGTTCAATCGCCGATTCGTCAGGCAGTAGCCAATCAAGTTCCTGGTCGTTACTTGCTACTGCTGTCGCCTGCGGGTTGAGCCCGGTTGCGACAACGCCGCGCGATTCACTCGGCGTGTTTTGCGCCTGATTTGCGGGCTGGGAATTATTGCCAGCCCCAGCCCCTTCACGTAGTGCAATCATCTGTCCGGGGTGAATTTGGTAGGGCGCGTCAATATTGTTGATGGTGGCTAGCTGGCGGTAATCCAGATTATGCTGCCAAGCGATGCCATAAAGGGTGTCGCCTGGTTTGACGGTATATTGAGGCGAGTTTTCCACCACGCGACTCGCTTCACTCAAGTCACGTACTTGCGGGGTATTGTGCTGCTGATTGGCACACCCGCTAACTGCCAACACCAAGGCTGACATCATGAAGACTTTACGCATGCAAACCCTACTCCTTTTCAGCGCTGAGCCGTATTAGTTGAATCTAACGTGGTCGACTTCCCTGCCCGACGGTTCAATAGCATGACCAGCAATATACCAACGACCATCAGCAGCACCACGCCGATAATCTGCGCGGAAGCGCCGGTCAACGCCGCATAATCACTGGGCAGCAAATAACGATACTCCAAGGGTATCATTTGCCCGCTTGGGCCAACCTGATAACGCAACAGCTCGCGCCATGGCCACAGAACCGGCAACGAGCCAATAATAAACCCTAAAAGCAATTGCATCGTAAAGCCATGATGACGTCTTAACAGCCAGGATAATAGGCGCGAAAACAGCGCAAGACCTATCACACATCCCATACCAAACAGCATAATAATAGTGATGTCGAAACTGCGAATAGCCCCCATTATCGTGCCGTAGAGCCCCATAGTGAGCAACAAAAAACTGCCCGACACGCCTGGCAACAACATGGCGCTAATAGCAATACATCCCGCCACCATCACAATCGTGGCTTCATTACCGAGCAATAGTACCAAGGGCATTAAGCTCGGCAACATTCTGGCTAACAGTAAACCGGCCAACAGCGGAAATAAATACCAAAATTTCCAGCGGTCTCCCGCTTGGGCGACCACCATTCCAGAGGCGGCAACCAGCCCGAAAAAGAAGCCATCAAGCAGCAGAGGGTGCGCTTCCATCAGCCATAACGCCAAGTGCGCCACGCTGACCAGGCTAATGCCGACACCGGCCAGCAAAGGGATCAAAAAGGCCAGGTTCAAGTGCTTAACGAGGGCACGCCATCCATCACGCTGCCAAACCACCAACGCGTCAGGACCAAACTGCTTAATAGTATTGATCAGCTCTTCATAAATACCGGTAACAAAGGCAATCGTGCCCCCGGAAACTCCGGGTATGGCATCCGCGGCCCCCATCCCGGCACCTTTTAAAAAAACCCCCAAGGATTTACGCTTCAATCCACTACTCCTTGCAATAAAGGTACAAAACGCACGGGCTCAAGCCGCTGCTTCTCAAAAGCATTCCCAATGCGCTTTATCTGGGTAAGCCATTGGCTGCCATCAGGCGCTTCCAACGGCGCAATCAATACCCCATCGCGACTTAGCTGCTCGAGCAATATTTCAGGCAGTGTCTGCGCACAAGCCGTCAATAAAATAACATCGAACGGTGCCGCCGTTGACCAGCCCTCGCCGCCATCGGCAACGGTTAGCGTTACCTCTGCGCCCAAGCGCCAAAGGCGATCACTCGCTCGCTCATGCAAGGCGTAAATACGCTCAATGGAGTAAAGCTCCTTCACTAAGCGCGACAAAATCAGCGTTTGATACCCGGAACCGGTACCCACTTCCAATACACGGCGTGGCTCGGCTTTCACAACCAGCTCCGTCATCCGCGCCACGGTAAGCGGCTGTGATAACGTCTGCCCAAAACCGATAGGCAGCGCCGTATCTTCATAGGCACGATGCGCCAAAGCCTCGTCAACAAACAGATGTCTGGGCTCGCCAGCCATCACATCGAGCACATCCGGGTGTCGAATTCCCTGTTCGATCAACCGATCAATCATGCGATCCCGGGTACGCTGAGAGGTCATTCCCCGCCCGCGCCGCTCAATGGGCGAAATATCAGGCAAAGGCATCCAACCAATCCTGTACGTCACGGCACGCGGGGTGGCGCGTCAAGTCGGTTTGCAGCGGCGTAATCGATACATAACCTGCCTCGATCGCTGCAAAATCGGTATCTTCACCGTCATCCGCATTGGCAGCAACCGGCGCAATCCAATAGCGCGTCCGCCCACGTGGGTCTTCGATCGCAAGCGGTTTTTCAGCCGGGCCACGATATCCAAGCCGGGTTACCTTAACGCCTTTGATGGCTTCCCATGGCACATCTGGAACGTTAACGTTGAGCAGCGTTCTGGGCGGCAAGGAGAGTTGATCGGCGGCACCAATCAGGCTGGATGCCACTTTCGCCGCGGTGTCAAAATAACGATCACCGCATAGCGACATGGCAATCGCGATCATGCCCAGGTTGCGCCCTTCCATGGCCGCGGCCACCGTGCCTGAATAGAGCACGTCATCGCCTAAATTGCCACCGTGGTTAATCCCTGAAATAACCAGATCAGGCCGCTCATCCCACACGCCATTTACGCCTAAGTAAACGCAGTCAGCGGGCGTACCATCCACGCTATAGAAACCATTTTCCAGCGCGGTTAATGAGAGCGGGCGCGACAATGTCAGCGAGTTACTTGCCCCGCTACGGTCACGGTCCGGGGCAACGACACGCAGTTTGGCATGAGCCTCCAGCGCATCATGTAGCGCTTTCAGCCCTGGGGCGTAAACACCGTCGTCGTTAGAGAGCAGCAGTCGCCGCATTGATGCCTCCTTGTTGATCAAGCGTAACCTGGCGGCTTACGCCATATCCGGGTGATGAATGAGCTCACCGATAACGGCGGTAGCAAAACTGCCTCGGGGTAGTGCAAACGAGAGTAGCACGGCATCAGATTCCCAAGTGAGCTGGGGCGCCGTTAATCGCATACGCAGTGCTCTATGGGAGCGTTTCACACCGCTTGCTTCCAAACCTTTACACAACTCAGGATGCTGACGGGCTAACTGCGCCTCGTAGCGCCCTGCCTCATCAACGGCGTTTTCACCAATGCCCCAAAGCGCCGCGGTTGGATGCACGTCCAGCTCAGTGGCACGCGTTATCAACGACTCGTCCACCGCGTCGACGCCGAATACGCTTTGGGTGCCGTCAAGCATCACGGTATCGCCTGGGATAGGCTGGTGCCAGTTGCCGTCCGCCAAGCGAGCGCTTAGTAGCTCATTAAATAGGAAGCTTCGCGCAGTAGAGAGCAGCATTCCTTGACGGTCGTCACGTTTGCGCCACCCCCGTGCGAGTAGTGCCTCGGCACGCTGTAAATTACGCGCCTCAGGGCCGAACCGCTGGGGGCCAAAATAGTTGGGCGCCCCGAGCTGGCAAAGTGCCTGCCAGCGATTAACGAAATCATCCGCTGTTATCGCGTCGCCACTCAATCGTAACGTAAACGCGTTGGTGCGATGAACGCCACGTTTTAGTTTGCGTGGATGACGCACGCTTTCAAGCACCGTGATGCCCAATCCGCCCAGTGCTGACACCAGGTCAGCAGGCGCGTCACGCCCTGGCAAGTGAATGCTTAACCATTGGCGCGTCACGGCTATTCGGTCCTTCATGCCTGAATAGCCAATATCTCGCGGGGTCACACCGCATAATCGGCTGACACTTTTCACCACATCCAGCGTGGTCTGATTGCGTTTTTCAATCCGCAGCCAAAGATGCTCACCATGCGATTCGGGCGTGAAGTCCAGCTGCTCATCAACCAAAAAATCCTCAGGTTGGGCCCGATAATGCCCCGGCTTGGGCGGCCCAAACGCAGCATCCAAAGAGCGTGCCCACTGAGGCAGCTTACTCATTCAACGCCTCAGGCCGGCCGAGTAAAACCACTGTTTCAGCAGCAATGCCTTCACCGCGCCCGGTAAACCCTAACCGTTCCGTCGTGGTGGCCTTAACGTTTACCTGGCCCAAGGAAACATTCAAAGTGTCAGCAATGGTTTGACGCATTGTCGCAATATGCGGTGCCATTTTGGGCGCTTGAGCCATCAGGGTCGCGTCCAGGTTTACAATCTCATAACCTTCCGCCCGAACCAGGCTCATCACATGGCGCAGCAGCATACGACTATCAGCGCCTTTCCATTCGGAGTCTGTATCGGGAAAGTGATGACCAATATCGCCCAGCGCGCAGGCACCTAACAGCGCATCGCTTACCGCATGAAGCAGCACATCGCCATCGGAGTGTGCGACAAAGCCTTGTGAAAACGGCAGTTTAACGCCACCAATCATTAAGTGGTCGCCGGGGCCGAACCGGTGAACATCAAAGCCATGACCAATTCGCATTAAGCCTCCTGAGTAAACGTATCTGATTGTGCTGACAAAATGGCGGCGGCGAGGGCAAGGTCATCCGGATGCGTCACTTTTAAATTATCGCGCCGCCCGCTAACCAGTTGTGGCTGCCTACCCAGCGCCTCGACCGCTGACGCCTCATCGGTCACCATGCGTTTTTGATGCCGGGCACTCTCAAGTGCCTGGCGCAATAGCCCGTAATGAAACCCCTGGGGTGTCAGCGCATGCCAAAGTCCTTCCCGGGGTTCTGTACAGGTACTTTGCTGTTCGGCATTGGCCCGTTTCATGGTATCTGCCACCGGCATCGCCAATAGCGCCCCGCCGGTGTGATGAGTGACCGCCTGATACAGGGCGTGCAGGTCGTCCGTGGTAATACACGGGCGAGCCACATCGTGCACCATCACAATATCGTCATCCTGTGCGGGTATGGCATGTAGCGCGTTGAGTACGCTATCCATGCGCTCGATGCCGCCGGTTACGCGCTGCCAGGCCGCAAAAGGAACCCATTCAGCCTGAAACCACTGATCATCGCTGTCCAGGCAGAGCACTAACGACGCCTTGGGAAACGCCTCGTAAAGCCGTGCCAGAGTGTGCACCAGTATCGGGTGCTCACCTAACATCAGGTACTGTTTGGGTTTATCGGCTCCCATGCGACGCCCTTGCCCAGCGGCAGGCACGATAAGCCAAAGCGTTTTTTTCACAGCCGCTTACCTGACATATTCACTGCTCGTTTACTCACTATGCCGATTACTCATGGTGGCGATTGCTCACGGTCTAGTCGTGGTTGGACCACCAGGCCTGCGTTAATACCTATCAACTCGGTCGTTATGGCGACACCCGGCACCCAGAAAAACTGTTCATCGCTACGCACCATGCCCATATCACTTCGGGCCCGTTCTTCAATAGCGTCCAGCCCGGTTTTAAGATCGGTGACCTCGGCCGCTAAGCGTGCGTTGCGCTCGCGCATGGGCAAGTTGGCCTCTTCCTGCACAGTAACGCGCTGCTCGACTATTTGCAGGTCACGCCAGCCGCCATTACCTAACCAAAGCGTGTACTGGAGCAAACCCAGTACGACAAGTAGCGCTACCACAACCCATTTGTGCATCACCGATCTCCCAAGGCAGTAACGGCGCGCATTATGCCACTATGCAGAACCATCAGCGAGCCGCAGGCACTTTAAAAGGCAGCGCTTGAAAAGCCGCCTCACGATACGCGCTCACTTGAGCGCCCTCCGCCTGGCAAAACTGGGCAACACCCGCCGCCAAGCCGGGATGGTTCATATAGTGCAGCGAACGAACGCGTTGAGGGGCGAAACCGCGTACTAGCTTATGTTCACCCTGAGTGCCTGGGTCAAAGCGCGTCAGCCCATTCTGCAAACAGTACTCAATGCCTTGGTAATAGCAGGCTTCAAAATGCAGACAATCAGCCTCCACTTCACTTCCCCAGTAGCGGCCATACAGCGTGTGCTCACCTCGAAAATAGAGCGCCGACGCGACTGGCTGGCCATTCAACTGCGCCTGCACCAGCATCAATGCTTCGGGCATGGTCTGGCGTAACTGTTCAAAGAAGGCATGACTTAAATAGGGCGAGCGACCGCGCTCCAGATACGTCATTGAATAACAGCGATAGAAGTGCGTCATTGTTGCCTGGGTGATGTCCTGGCCCTCCAGGCGCACCACATTTAGCCCTTGTTCGGCCACCAGGCGCCGTTCACGCTTGATCATTTTGCGCCGTTTGGATGTCAGGCTTGCCAGGAAACCATCAAAGTCACCAAATCCTGCGTCCTGCCACTGAAATTGAAGCCCTTCGCGGACGGTTAATTGGGGAAACTGCATCTGCCAGGCCGTCACATCATGTTCATCGGCAAACAATAAATGCCAGCTGGAGAGCGCCCCTTGATGACAAAGCGTTTGCCAGGCTGACGCTAGCAGAGCACGGATAGCCTCAGCATTTAGATGGCTAGCAAGTAACGTGCGCACCCCCGGCACAGGAGTAAACGGGATAGCGCTGAGCGCTTTAGGATAATAGGTGCCACCGGCTCTCTCGAACGCTTCCGCCCATCCCCAATCAAACACATACTCACCGTAAGAGTGATGTTTACGGTACATGGGAAGCGCGCCTACCAGTTGGCCTGCTTGCCAAACGCAAGCATGGCAGGGCTCCCATCCTGTCTCACGACTCACCGAGCCACTCGCCTCCAGCGCATGCAAAAATGCATGGCGCAGAAAAGGCTGATCGTGGCCGACCAAGGCATCCCACTGGCTTGCCTCAATATCTTCCATGGCGGATAGAGTAGAGAGTTCTAACGAGCACGCAGACATGATATCTCCCAAGAGCAAAGCGTTGGCGCCCTGTTATCCAGCCTTACTTTATCATTAACGCAGCGTTACCCTTACTATCGTCTTAACTACCGTATTATCGTCTTAACTACCGTCTTAGCCTTACGGCAAGTGCGTTAACGTAGCGCCAAGCCACTATTGCGCCCAATCACATCCAGGTACGGAAGATAAGGAGCGGCTATGAAGCACGATTTAACAGGTATCTTTAATGCCCAACGACACGCTGTTGATCAAACGCCTTTTCCCACGCTAGGTGTTCGGCGCACACGGTTGGCACGTTTAGCGCAAATGACCAAGCGCCATCAGCATGAGATTGTGCGGGCTATTCAAACGGATTTTGGCCAGCGTAGCGACACAGAAATCCGCTTGGCGGAAATTAGTGCCGTGCTTCAGGCCGTACGCTATGCGCGCCGCCACCTCTGGCGTTGGATGCGCCCCTGGCGCGTAGGTATGCCTTGGCGCCTGTTACCGGCAAGGGCACGCATAGCCCCGCAGCCATTGGGTATCATTGGGGTCATTTCCCCCTGGAACTACCCGTGGAGCCTTGCGCTACTGCCCGTTATTGACGCCTTTGCTGCCGGTAATGTGGTCATGCTAAAGCCCAGTGAGCTAACGCCTCACACCAGCGCCTTGCTCGCTCGCCTGGCTTGCCAATATTTTACCCAGGATGAACTCGTCGTCATTCAAGGAGATGCATCGACGGCTCAGGCATTTAGCAAGCTTCCCTTCGATCACCTGGTGTTTACCGGTTCGACCAGCATTGGGCGCCACGTGGCAAGTGCCGCGGCAGCAAACCTTACCCCAGTCACCCTGGAGCTAGGCGGTAAATCTCCCGCGCTGGTGGCGAGTGATGCCGACATGGATAAAGCGGCCACGGCCATTATATTCGGCAAGGGGCTTAACGGTGGACAAACGTGTCTGGCACCCGACTACGTTCTTGTGGAAAGCCGTCATCTTGAGGCTTTGGTTAGCGCACTAAGCCGTGCTATTTTCCAGCAGCGCCCTGATAGCAGAGAGGCGACCAGCCCGATCAATGATGCGCACCGCGCACGCGTAGAGGGCCTGCTGGCAGAAGCCCGTGATCACGGCTGCCGAGTCATTGATCACGGCAACCATGCACCTGCGCTGGTTATCGACCCCACCCAAACGCTTTCTGTGATGCACGAAGAGATTTTTGGCCGCGCGCTCCCCGTTATCGGTGTTAAAAATATTGAGGCGGCGATTGGGTTTGTGAATGCACGTCCGCACGCTCTAGTGGTATATGCGTTTACTAATGATAAAACGCTTCAAACGCGGTTACTGCAACATACTCGTTCCGGTGCGCTTGTTTTTAATGAAACTTTGCTGCATCACGCAGTCCCCACCTTACCGTTTGGCGGCATCGGTGAAAGTGGCATGGGGGCTTATCATGGGCGCCACGGTTTTGAGCGCTTTAGCCATTTACGTGGTGTGTTTTATCAAACGAAACATGCTACCAGCAGGCTTTTGCAGCCGCCCTACCGGCGCTGGCTTATGAAACTGCTTCGTTTACGTTAAAACTTATTCATTAGGGGCTGTTGACGTTTCATTGCAGAGATATTGGCAGGATAAGAGCAAACCCGCAGAGTAGAGGTTCCTGCACTGATTGCCGAGTTACCTTCTGGCGCGGCGCTAATGGCTGATAAAGGCTATAACAGTGATGCTATGCAGCCCCTAATAAAACGCCGTTGATCGCCAACTTGCCGTTATGATTACCCAATTAGCCCACGCGGTGGGTTGTGGTATTGTGGCAGAGGGGTTGGGACCTCCGAACAAGCCGCCTATTTACACTCTATCGGTTGCGAAGCAGCGCAAGGGTACTATTATGCTCGACCACTGCCAGCCAATGTGTTTGTTGCCTGGTGTAAAGATTGGACATCACAACCTCCTCCCCACACTGCTTTGGAGCCTGCTTAATGGCGCATGACTTGCTTGACCGCTTACGCGAACGCTTAGAAGAATTAAACCGCTCCGAGCGTAAAGTTGCTAACGTGATTCTAGACGATCCGACAGCCGCTACCAGCTTAAGCATCGCAAGCCTGGCCCAAGCCGCCAGTGTCAGCGAACCGACCGTTAATCGGTTTTGCCGCAACTTTGGCGCCAAGGGGTATCCCGACTTTAAAATCAAACTCGCCCAAAGCCTGGCGGGTGGGACACCTTACGTTACCCGAGCCGTTGAGCCCGGCGATACGGCGACCCAATACACGCAGAAAATTTTTGGCGCCACCATTGCCGCGCTGGATGAAGCCCAGCGTGATATTGATATGACGGCCATTGAACGAATGGTCGACTACCTGACCCAGGCAAAGCAGATTCACTTTTTTGGGTTAGGCGCCTCAGGTGCCGTCGCTCAGGATGCTCAACATAAGTTTTTTCGGTTCAATCTACCGGTCATGGCCTACGCCGATGTATTGATGCAGCGCATGGTAGCGGCGTCCTGCCATACGGGCGATGTGGTGGTGATTATTTCCTACACCGGACGAACCCGTGAGCTGGTAGATATCGCCCGTGTAGCCCGCGAAGCTGGCGCCGTTGTGCTGGGTATTACAGCCCCCGCGTCACCGCTTGCCAACGAGTGCAGCGCCACGCTTAACGTGGCAACCCCTGAAGACACCGACCACTACATGCCCATGACGTCAAGGGTGATTCAGCTTACCTTGATTGACGCCCTGGCCACCGGCGTCACACTACGGCGTGGCGAAGACTTCTTACCGCACTTGAAAAAAATCAAGGACAGCCTGCGCGATACCCGCTTTCCGCTGGAATAGCCCAGCCAGCTAGAAAGGCTTTCGTTCTATACGGCGGTGGTCACGGTTATTTCTACTTTTAACTCGTCGGCGGGCATCGGGGCACATACGCAGGTACGCGCTGGCGCGTAGCCTTCGGGCACCCAGGCATCCCACACCTCATTCATGGCGACGACATCGCTGCCATCCTTGAGATAAATCGTGGCGCTTAATAGCTGCTCACGGCTTGAGCCGATCTCTTTTAACAGCGCATCGACACGCGCCAGCATGCTTTCTGTCTGCGCCTTAATATCGCCATGACGCGCCTCAGGCCCCGCGACCTGGCCACATAAATAAGCAACCCCTTGGTGGATAACGGCGCGACTCATGCGGGCCTTGGTATCGTGACGTTCGATAGTCATAGAGCACTCTCCTAAAAATGGGAAAAAAACAGTGTAAACGGCGACTCAGTGACTGACCACGCTTTCCTGTTCAGCGCTCCGTGGGTACCGGCCGATGTTCGAAAACCCGGCGTAACACAAAGCTGGTATGCGCCCCTGTGACACCTTCAATACGGTTAATAACGTGCAGCAGTAAATGCTGATAATCATCCATATCCTGGACTAAAATCTTTAGCTGAAAGTCGGCAGCCTGCCCGGTAATGATCAGACATTCGATCACGTTGGGAATTGTTCGGATGTGGCGTTCAAAGTTCTCAAACCGCTCGGAGGTATGCTGGTCCATGGCAATATGCAGCAGCACCATCAGTTGGTAGCCCAACTGGCGAGCATCTACCTCGGCGCGATACTGCATAATCAAGCCGTGTTCTTCCAGCGCACGCACCCGGCGCAAACAGGGTGATGCCGAAAGGCCAATTCGATCAGCCAATTCCTGGTTACTGATCCGCCCTTCTTGCTGCAGAATAGTCAAAATTTGGCGGTCAAAACGGTCAAGCGTCAATGGTGTCACCGACATAAATAGCAGCCTCTGCTAATAAATTCCAACTTATTAAAATATACTGCCAATTAATGCCATTTTTATCCATTTTTAGCAACAACCTAGCGCTATAAACCCGTTACACTATCCACACTGCCAAAAGCAGTTAACGGTTGCGTGCCATACTCTGCATCATGAGTCTGCACCGATGAGCGTGTTTTAATGCACCAAGGCCTACGCCACAAGCGGCCAATTTCCAAGTCATTAATCCCTTAGGAATCTCACCATGTCTGCTTTCGATCATCGTAAATATCGCCCAGCACCGCGCGTTCCTGCGTTTAACCGCCAATGGCCTGACCGTGACCTTGATCGTGCGCCGATCTGGGTAAGTGAAGACCTACGTGATGGTAACCAGGCGCTGCTAGAGCCGATGACCGTTGAGCAGAAAAAGCGCTTCTGGCACCAGATCGTCAAGGTGGGCATTAAAGAAGTCATGGTGGGGTTTCCTTCCGCCAGCCAACCCGACTTTGATTTTGTGCGCTGGTTAATTGAAGAAGATCAGATTCCTGAGGATGTCACCATCGCGGTGCTGGTGCAGTGCCGCGAGCATTTGATTGAAAAAACCTTTGAGTCGTTAGTGGGTGCCAAGCGCGCTATTATCCACCTGTATAACTCGACCTCGACCATTCAGCGCGAGCGCGTGTTTGAGATGGACCGCGACGGTATTACTGATATTGCCGTTCAGGGCGCCACCTGGGTCAAACAGTATGCCGAGCGCTATCCAGACGTTGCCTGGCGTTTCGAGTACACCCCAGAAAGTTTTTCCAGCACCGAAATCGATTTCTCGCTGGCGATTTGTGAAGCGGTTATGGACGTTTGGCAGCCAACGCCTGAGAACAAGTGCATTCTCAACTTGCCGACGACCGTCGAAGTGGCTGGCCCTCACCACCACGCCGACCAGATCGAATACTTCTGCCAGCACATCAGTCGTCGCGATAGCGTGATTATCTCGGTGCATACCCACAATGACCGAGGCGGGGCGGTAGCCTCTGCGGAACTTGCCTTGCTTGCCGGTGCCGACCGTGTGGAAGGCACGCTGCTGGGTAATGGCGAGCGTACCGGCAACATGGACATCATCACGCTGGCCATGAACCTCTACAGCCAAGGGATTGATCCTAACCTTGATCTTTCCAACCCGGATGAAATCATTCAGGTCGTTCACGAGTGCACCGGCATTGCCATGCACCCGCGCCACCCTTGGGTGGGTGAAATGGTGTACACCGCCTTCTCTGGTAGCCATCAGGATGCGATTCGTAAATCCCTCAAGCACCAGAAGCCCGACGAACCGTGGCAAGTGGCTTACCTGCCGATTGATCCCCACGACATTGGCCGCGACTACCAGGCCGTGATTCGAGTCAACAGCCAGTCCGGCAAGGGCGGCATGGCCTTTTTGCTTGAGCGCGACTATGGCATAAATCTGCCTCGCTGGATGATGCTGGCCTTGGCCCCCTATGTGCAGAAAGAGAGCGAAGAGCGCGCCAGTGAACTCTCAAGCGAGATGATCCGCCAAGTGATGCTCGATAACTTCACCCAGGAAGCGCCACTGTCGCTGGCGGACTATCAGCTTTCCAAGGGCCAGCATGAAGGACTTGAAGTGACCTTATGGCAAGGTAGCGAAACCCTGCGCCTGTCCGGTTCCGGCAACGGTGCCATGTCGGCCTTTACCGCTGCCTGGCAGAAGCACTCCGGTGTTAACGTGACGATTATCGACTACAGTGAGCACTCGCTGGGCGGTGGTAGCGAAGCCAACGCAATTGCCTTTGTACAGTTGAGCGTTGATGGCCAGCGCATTTGCGCCGTTGCCGAAGATAGCGACACGGTCAGCGCTTCTTTGAAAGCTCTGATCTCGGGCATCAACCGCGTCTCCACTACAAACGCGGGAGCAGCGCTAAACCATCAGGGCAGCATCCTGTCGGCCTAACGATCTATAAGTAATATACCCATGCCTTGCGTGACGACCCACGCAAGGCATTTTTCTGCGCCTTGAAAACGCATGTTAGAATTGGCCGCTTATCGGAGACCCCTTTTGTTAGCCAGTGGAGAAAACATGGGTCCGGGCATCGCAAGCGTACTGCTTATCGCACTGGGCGGCGCACTCGGGGGAATGGTCAGGTTTGCTCTTTCCAACCTGATGGCGCGCTGGCTGGGCAAGGCGTTTCCCTGGGGCACGCTCGTCGTTAACGCGACCGGCGCGCTGGCCGCAGGCTGGCTACTGGGCAGCCAAGGCCTGCCTGACACACCAACGGCATTCTGGCTGTTTAGCGTAACTGGCCTACTCGGCGGCTACACCACGGTCTCATCGTTTAGCCTGCAAACCCTTGAACTTTGGCAAGGCGGCCAATCGGGCCGTGCGGCACTCAACGTGGGCGGCACACTGGTGCTGGGCATTGGCATGGCAGCGTTGGGCTGGGCGCTGGCAGGGCACCGCGTATGAGGACTTGGAAATGCTACCTTGCCGTCGGGGTTGGTAGCGGCCTGGGCAGCGCACTGCGCTACGCCGTATCGCTTGTCTCCCAAGCGGCCTTGGGTAGCTATTTCCCGTGGGGCACGCTGATCGTCAACGTACTGGGGTCGGGTTTGATCGGCTGGATAGCCGCCACCGCGCTACGTGCACCCCATAGCAAACTGACCTACTGGCACCCGCTGCTCGTGGCAGGTTTTTGCGGCGGCTTTACGACCTTTTCACTGTTTAGCCTGGAAACGCTGCATTTCCTTAACCATGGCCAAGGCTGGTGGGGGCTTTCGTACGTGCTGGTGAGCCTGCCGCTATGGCTATTGGCCGCCATGGCAGGCGAGCGCTTGGCACTTCGCCGCCAATAAATACTCAAGAAAAATCACTCAGGGAAAACCAATGCGCGAGCAGATGGAAAAACACCAGTGCTGGATTTACCTGGTCTGCATTGGCC